>DASSJA010000063.1:0-4048 GCA_035691445.1 Burkholderiales bacterium
TGATCACGTTCACGACGGTGGCGACCGAGAGCGGCACGCTCACGTTCCAGTGGGTCGGCGACAACGGCTACGCCGTGACCGAGACCGCCTCGATCCGGGTCGAGTGAGCCTCCGCCCCGGCGTGCCTTCCGTGGCGTTGGCGGCCGCCTGCGTCCTTCTCGGCATCGCGAAGGCCTGCGACGCGGGCGAAATTCCGCTCGCCGAGCGGCGCTCCGGCTACGAGCTCATGAGCCGGGAGACGCGCGCGATGCAGGACGACGACGCCACCAATCCGGGCATGCTGTGGGTGCTCGACGGCGAGGCGCTGTGGAACCGCAAGGCGGGCACCGCCGATCGTGCCTGCGTCGACTGCCATGGCGACGCTCGCGCGAGCATGAAGGGGATCGCGGCGCGCTATCCGGCGTTCGATCCCCAACGCGGCCGACCGGTCGACCTGGAGCAACGCATCAACGCCTGCCGCGTCGAGCGGCAAAAGGCGGCTCCGCTCGCATACGAGAGCAAGGACTTGCTCGCGCTGACGGCCTACGTCGCGCGGCAATCGCGGGGGCTCCCGATCGAACCGTCGAGGGACGAGCGCACCCGGCCGTTCCTCGAGGCGGGCAGGGAAGCCTTCCATCGTCGCCAGGGCCAGCTCAACCTCGCCTGCGCCCTGTGCCACGATGACAACTGGGGGAAGGAGCTCGCCGGCAGCGCGATTCCGCAGGCGCATCCCACCGGCTATCCGCTGTACAGGCTCGAGTGGCAGGGCCTAGGGTCGCTCCAGCGGCGCCTGCGCAACTGCCTCGCAGGAATGCGCGCGCAATTACCCGCCTTCGGATCCGACGAATTCGTCGACCTCGAGCTCTTCCTGATGTGGCGCGCTCGCGGGATGAAGATCGAAACACCCGCCGTGCGGCCCTGAGACCGCGGGAGAGCACGGTCGCTCGCCCGTGCGCGAATAGGCGGCAGTGGGTGCCTGCCCACCGGCAAGAGTGGGCATCCGAGCCGGCGCTTTCCGAGGAAGTTGTGGACGACTCCGCGCGAACGTTTTGCTAGACTCAAATTCGATACGACCTGCCCGAAGAGGCGGGCCGGAAGAAATCAGGAGGAGTCGAAGGTGCGCATTCTCTTCATCGGAGATGACGCGACGCCCCGCGGACGGGCCAAAGGGCCCCCTGCCCCTGGATTCATTCCGGATCACGGTCCGTCCGTGTGGACGCATTCTGAAACTCCGCGGCACGCGCCGCGGTTCCGCAACGCTCACTTCGAAGGGGAGCCCCAAGATGTGCAAACTGTGCGATGAAGGAAAGCCGCAAGACCATTCCGGTTCTCAGCTCGGGCGGCGCGATTTCCTGAAGACGACGGCCGCAGGCGGGGCCGCTGCGGGCCTGGGTCTGTTCGCGGCGCGCCCGGCAGCTGCGCATGATGACGACGCACCGGAGGACAGCGGCCGGCGTGGCCGACGCTACATCATCCGCGGGGGCGCGGTGATGTCGATGGACTCCAAGGTGGGCGATTTTCCAAGGGCCGACGTGCTGATCGAGGGCAAGAAGATCCTCGCCGTAGGGCCGAACCTGAACGCGGGCGGCGCGGCCGAGATCGACGCGCGCGGGAAGATCGTCATGCCGGGCTTTATCGACACGCATCACCATCAGTTCGAGACGGCGCTGCGGAGCTTCCTCGCCGACGGGGTGCTCATCAACGACGGATCGGGTTCGCCGAGCGGGAGCACGACGTATTTCGAATTCATTCTCCTCACGTTCGCGCCCGTCTACCGGCCGCAGGACGTATACATCAACGAGCTCTTCGGGGGCCTCTCGCAGCTCGACGACGGCGTCACGACGGTGCACGACGTCTCGCAGATCCATCACTCGCCGCAGCACTCGGATGCCGCGATCCAGGCGCTGTTCGATACCGGACGCCGCGCCGCCTTCGGCTACTTCGAGAGCGCGGGTGCCAATATTCTCGGCACCAATCCCGGCAACAAATATCCGACCGATGCGCCCCGCATCAAGAAGCAGTGGTTCTCGTCGAGCGACCAGCTCGTCCATATGATCATGGGCGGCGAGGTCTATCTCGGAGATCCGACGACCGACCTGTCCTGGACGATCGGGCGGCAGCTCGGCCTCCAGGTCGCGGCGCACATCCTCTCGCCTTTCGGCATCCGGCCGATTTTCGACAAGCTCGCCGCAGGAACGGGCGGAAACGGCAATATCGGGATCGGGGCGGACAACCTGTTCATCCACATGACCGGGATGGCCGACGCGGCCTGGCAGAGGGTCAAGGATGTCGGTGCCCAGGTCTCGCTCGCCGTACCGATCGAGATGAACATGCGCCACGGCATGCCGCCCATCCTCAAGATGCAGAGCTTGGGCATGGAGCCGTCGCTCTCCGTGGACGTGGAGTGCACGCTGACTGCGGATTTCTTCACCCAGATGCGCTCCACCATGAATATGCAGCGTGCGATGGTGAACCAGATGATCCTCGAGCAGGGAGATTTCTATCCGCCCAACCAATGGCCGACTCCGGCGTCCGGCACCCCGCCCCTGCTGACGACGCGCGATGTGCTGCGCTACGCCACCATGAACGGCGCGAAGGCGCTCCGGCTGGACGGGAAGGTCGGCTCGCTCACGCCGGGCAAAGAGGCCGACATCCTCATCCTCGACGCCGAGGCGATCAACGTCGCGCCGCTCAACCAAGTGCCCGGTGCGGTGGTTTCGCTCATGGACCGCACCAACGTCGAGACGGTGATCGTCGCGGGCAAGGTGCGCAAGTGGAAAGGCAAGCTGCTCGACGTCGACCTTTCGAACCTGCGCCGGCAGCTGGAGGACTCGCGCGACTATATATTCTCGGCTGCGAAAATCCCGCAGAACCTGTTCGGCAGCCAGTAGGCCCGAGCTGCAGCTCGCGAAGGCGTGCCTCGCGCAGCGGTAGAAGGATCGGAAGAGGTTTCAGTGCGGGCGGCGCCCGCTGGCGGCCTGGCGCCGCGCTCTGGTATGCGTCGCGGCGCGGGACGAGGCCCGTGTGCCCTTGGCGTGGCGCAGGTAGCTCACCACGGGAGGCGCGAGCTCACCGGCGTTTCCCGCGATTTCCGCTCCGTGCGTGAAGCGGCCGAACAGGTAGGCCACGCCCAGCCCGACCAGGGGCCACGCAACCAATATCGCCACCCATGTGATCCAGCTCATAAGCCCCCCGCAGCGGACTGCCTTATCCAGGGACGCCCAACCACTCCGTTTCGACGATAGCACGAAGTTTGCGGCCCGGCCAAGTGGCCACCGCAGTATTTCGCCATTTGCCGGCGCAAACCCCGGCAATTTGTCTCCTCCAGGCGACATTTTTCCGCCGGTGCGGCGGTCGGGCGCGGGTTCCCCCGACGCGGCGGTGCGGGTATACCGGATACGACCAGGGGACCCGCGGGGCGCCTACTGCTCCACCCTGAGTCCGCTCGCGCGGATGAGCCCGGTCCACCTGCCGGTGTCCTCCTTGAGGAAGCGCGCGAATTCCTCGGGGGTGAAGTTCGAGGGCTCGGCGCCTTGCGCGGCGAGCTTCTCCCGGACGTCGGGAGCCGAAAGCGCGCGCACGACGTCGTCGCGCAGCGCGTTGATCGCTTCCTTCGGCGTGCCCTTCGGAAACGCAAATCCGAACCAGTTGGTGACGACGTAATCGGGAACGCCCGACTCGGCGGCGGTCGGAACGCCGGGAAAGGCGGAGGAGCGCCGCGCGGTGCTGACGGCGAGCGCCCTGGCCTTGCCGCCCCGCACCGGGCCCAGCGCGGTCGGCGAGGCGGTGATGATGAGGTCGATCTGCCCGGCTTGCAGCGCGACGCTCGCGTCGCTCATGCCCTTGTAGGGAATGTGCGTGAGGCTGACGTGCGCGTCGTGCAGAAAGAGCTCGCTCACGACATGGTTCACGCCGCCCACACCGGATGAGCCGAAGTTGAGCTTGCCGGGCCGCGCGCGCGCTTCGGAGATCAGGTCACGCAGCGTCTTCAGGTTCGACCCGGCGTTGACGGTGATGACGAAAGGCGTCTGGCAGACCATCGCGGCCGGAACGAGGTCCCCGGCGACAT
>DASSJA010000064.1:0-4390 GCA_035691445.1 Burkholderiales bacterium
ACGGGCACGCCGAGCGCGCCGGCTACTGCCAGTGCCATCAGTTTCTTGTTCATCGAGTGCTTCTCCTCTTTGATTGACCGTAGGACGGCCGGGGAGCACCGCCCGCTTCACCCTCTCGTCTGAGAGTTGTTGCAATTCTGCCAATCGAAACCCTTAACCTCAACTGGAATCGTGAAAATTTGCGAGTGGCGGAACGCCGCTTGTTGCATTTTCGCAACGTCAAATTTGCCATAAAATATATGCACGTTAAATCAACAGCTTAAAAACAGGCGTTCAAGCTCCTTCCCGGGTTCTTCGGCGCGCATGAACGCCTCACCGACCAGGAAAGCGTGGACTCCGGCCCCGCGCATTTGCGCGACGTGCCGCGGGGCGAGAATCCCGCTTTCGGTCACCACGATTTTCGCCACAGGAACCTCCCGCGACAGCTCGAGGGTCGTTTCGAGCTTCGTCTCGAAGCTGCGCAAGTCGCGATTGTTGATGCCGACGAGGGGCGTGGCGAGCTCGAGGGCGCGCCCGAGCTCCGCGCGGTCGTGCGCCTCGACGAGCACCGCCATCCCGAGCGACGCGGCGGCGGCTTCCAGCTCGCGCATCTGCTGCGGCGCGAGCGCGGCGGCGATGAGGAGGATGCAGTCCGCGCCCAGCACGCGCGACTCGTAGACCTGGTAGGCATCGACCACGAAATCCTTGCGCAGACAAGGCAGGCCGCTCGCCGCGCGCGCTTCGCCGAGGTGCTCGGCCCTCCCCTGAAAAAAAGGCTCGTCGGTCAGCACCGAAAGGCAGGCGGCGCCGTGCTGTGCGTAGGATCGAGCGATCGCCGCGGGATCGAAGCGCTCGCGCAGCAATCCCCTGCTCGGGCTCGCCTTCTTGATCTCGGCAATCACGGCCGGTTGCCCCGCCGCGATCCTCGCGCGAAGAGCCCCGACGAAATCGCGCGGCTTGGCCGCCGCCTCCGCATCGCGCCGCAACGATGCCGTGTCGCGACTGCGCTTCGCGCGCGCGACTTCCTCGGCTTTCGCGGCGAGGATCCTCTCCAGGATGTCAGGCACGCGCGAGCTGCTGGGTCAATTTGACGAAGGCGTCGAGCTTCGCCCGCGCCGCGCCGTTCTTCATCAGGCCGAACGCCTTTGTCACCCCGTCCTCGAGGCTCGGCGCCTGTCCTGCGACGTAAATCGCCGCCCCGGCGTTGAGCGCGACGATATCCCGCGCCGCACCGGCCCTGTTCTCGAGCGCGGCCAGAACGGCCTTGCGTGACTCTTCCACGCTCGCCACCCGCAGCGCCTGCGGATCGTGCACCGGCAGTCCGAATCGGTCGGGATGGACCAAGTATTCGGCGATCTTCCCGTCCTTCAGCTCGCCGACCATGGTCTGGCCGCTCACCGAGATCTCGTCCAGGCCTTCCAGACCGTACACCGCCATCGCACGATGCGCGCCCAGGCGCTCCAGCACGCGAATCTGGATGCCCACGAGATCGGGATGAAAGACGCCCATCAGCTGCGACTGCGCTCCCGCGGGGTTGGTGAGCGGACCGAGGATGTTGAAAATGGTGCGCACGCCGAGCTCGCGCCGCACGGGCGCCGCGTGCTTCATCGCCGCGTGATGCGCTGGAGCGAACATGAAGCCGACTCCCACCTCGTCGATGCAGCGGCCCACCTGGTCAGGCTTGAGGTTGATGTTCGCGCCGAGCGCCTCCAGGACGTCGGCGCTGCCCGATTGCGAGGACACCGCCCGGTTGCCGTGCTTCGCGACGCGCGCGCCCGCCGCCGCGCAAACGAACATCGCCGCGGTGGAGATGTTGAACGTGTGCGCCCCGTCCCCGCCGGTGCCAACGATATCGACGAGCCCCTCCGGGTTCCTGACCGGCACCCTGGTCGCGAGCTCACGCATCACCTGCGCCGCAGCGGTGATTTCGCCGATCGTTTCCTTCTTGACGCGCAGCCCCACGATGATCGCGGCGATCATGACGGGCGACACCTGACCGCTCATGATCTGACGCATCAAATCGAGCATCTCGTCGTGGAATATCTCGCGGTGCTCGATCGTCCGCGTCAGCGCCTCCTGAGCCGTGATGCTCATGCCGCCTCCCCTTGCAGGAAATTTTTCAGGAGGGCGTGCCCGTGCTCGGTGAGAAAGGACTCGGGATGGAACTGCACGCCTTCCACGGACAGCTCCCGGTGGCGCACGCCCATGATCTCGCCGTCCTCGGATTCGGCGGTGACTTCCAGGCAGGCGGGCAGAGTCGTCCGGCTTATCGCGAGCGAGTGATACCGGGTCGCGACGAAAGGATTCGGGAGACCGCGGAAAACACCCACGCCCGAATGGCTGATCGTCGACGTCTTTCCGTGAACGACCTTGCCGGCGTGGCCGATCTCGCCTCCGAAGGCGTGGCCGATCGCCTGATGCCCCAGGCACACGCCCAGGATCGGGATCTTTCCCGCAAACTCGCGCACCGCAGCGACCGAGACCCCCGCTTCTTTCGGAGTGCAGGGCCCCGGGGAAATCACGATGCCGGCCGGCCGCATCGCCGCGATCTCCGCGGTCGCGACTTCGTCGTTGCGGACGACCTTGACTTCGGCTCCCAGCTCACTCAGATACTGCACGAGGTTCCAGGTGAAGGAATCGTAGTTGTCGATCATCAGTATCATGCCGCCCCCCGCGATTCCATTCCACTCATCGCGATCTCCGCCGCGCGCAGCACGGCTCGCGCTTTCGCCCGCGTCTCCTGCCATTCGCTCTCCGGCACCGAGTCCGCGACGATCCCCGCGCCCGCCTGCACGTGCAGCAGACCTTGTTTCACCAGGGCCGTACGGATCGCTATGCAGAGATCCATGTCGCCGTTGAAGCCGAGGTAGCCGACGGCGCCGGCGTAGAGTCCCCGCTTGTCCGGCTCCAGCTCGTCGATGATTTCCATGGCGCGTACTTTGGGCGCGCCGCTCACCGTGCCGGCCGGAAACGCCGCGCGCAGCACGTCCAGGCAATCCAGCCCTTCGCGCAGCTTGCCCTCGACGTTGGACACGATGTGCATCACGTGGGAGTAGCGCTCGACGGTCATTTTCTCCGTCAGCCGCACCGACCCGGTCGCCGCGACTCGACCGACGTCATTGCGGCCGAGATCGACGAGCATCACGTGCTCGGCGCGCTCTTTGGGATCCGCGAGCAGCTCGCGCTCGAGCTCGAGGTCTTTCTCGCGGCTTGCCCCCCGGGGGCGCGTGCCCGCGATCGGCCTCACGGTAACGGCCCGGCGCTCGAGCCGCACCAGGATCTCCGGGGAAGCGCCTACCACCTGAAAATCGCCGAAATCGAAATAGAACATGTAGGGGGAGGGATTGATCGAGCGCAGGGCACGGTACAGCGAAAGCGGGCTCCCCGAAAAAGGCCGCGACAGGCGCTGGGACAGCACGACCTGCATGATGTCGCCGTCGCGCACATAGCGGATGGCGCGCCCGACGGCGTCGCGAAAGGCGTCCTCTCCGAAATTCGACGTCACCTCGGCGTCGGCCTCGCGGCGCTCCGTCGGCAGGGTGAGCGCAAGCCTGAGCGCGCCCAGCAGCTCGCGCAGCCGAGCCTGCGCATCGCGCCAAGCCCGCGGTTTCCCCGGGTCGGCGTAGACCACCAGATAGAGCTTTCCCGAAAGATTGTCGATCACGGCGAGCTCCTCGGACACCAGCAGGAGCATGTCGGGGCAGCCGGTCGGATCGGGCTTGAGCCACCCCCCGGAGAGACGCGGTTCTATCCAGCGCACCGCGTCGTAGCCGAAGTAACCGACGAGGCCGCCGCAGAATCGAGGCAGGCCCTCCAGTTCCGCGACACGGTAGCGCGAAAGGAATTCGCGCACGAATTCGAGCGGATCCGGGGTCTGCGACTTCTCGATGATCGCGTCGCCCTGCATCACCGTTACGAGGTTTCCCTCGGCCCGCAGCCGCACCGGAGCCGCGAGCCCGATGAAGGAATAGCGACCGAATCGCTCGCCTCCCTCCACCGACTCCAGAAGATAGGTGTTGGACCGGTTGGCGAGCTTGAGATAAAGGGAGAGCGGGGTATCGAGATCGGCGAAGGTTTCGGCGACCAGCGGAACGCGATTGAAACCCTGGGCGGCGAGCCGCTGGAACTCTGCTTCAGTCATCCGAGTGCTCCACGAAAACCTTGCGGGTACTGCGACGGCGCGCCACCCTGCATTGCGGCGCGTTAGCGACTGCTGACTATCTGCGCCACCAGCGCCAGCTGCGCCGTTGCACGCAAGTCCCCGCGTTTTCGTAGAGCACGATCGACCTTTATGTTGCGGCTTTTCGAGGCGGCTACTGTATACCAGCGGCTCGCGCCTTGTCCACCGGATCGTCGCCTCAACAGGACCTTGCCCGGGTTCATGATGCCGTGGGGGTCCAGGGTGCGCTTG
>DASSJA010000065.1:0-11463 GCA_035691445.1 Burkholderiales bacterium
GTGCAGCTGCCCAACGTTGCCGAGTATGTTTTCCTCTATTTCGCGCTCCAGAAGATCGGCTGCATCCCCATCGCCGCCCTCACCGCGCACCGCTTTCTGGAAGTGAGCCAGTTCGCGAGACTCTCGGGAGCGGCGGCGTGCGTCACCCCGGATCGGCTCGGCGACTTCGACTTCACCAAGATGGTGCGCCGCGTGAGGGCTGATACGCCATCAGTGAAACTGGCAATCGTCCTCGGCAACGCGCCCTCGGGGTTCCTGTCGCTCGGGGATCTTATTCGCCGCAAGCCGAAGAGGCGACCGGAGGATCTGCGGGAGATCAGGATCGATCCGGAGGGTCCGGCGATCTTCCAGCTCTCCGGCGGCACCACCGGCGTGCCCAAGCTGATACCGCGCACCCACAACGACTACGCCTACAATTCCAGGCTTGCCGTGGAGGTGTGCGCGGTCACGGGCGAATCGGTGCTGCTGCTCGCGCTGCCGATCGCACACAACCTGCCGCTAGCGTGCCCGGGGCTTCAGGGCTACATGCTCCAGGGAGCCAAGGTAGTCCTCTCGGCGAGCACCAAGCCGGAAGACTTGTTCCGCCTGATCGAGCGGCACCGCGTGACGCACTTGAAAGTCGTGCCGGCCCTCCTCATCCGGCTCATCAACGATCCGGCGATCGCCAGATACGATGTGTCTTCGCTGCGCGTCATCCAGAGCGGCGGACAGCGCATGCAGCCCGAGGTACGGGTGCGCGCCAAACAACTCATTCCGGGCGTCACGGTCCAGGAGAACTTCGGCATGGCCGAAGGCATGCTGTTCTTCGTGCGCCTGAACGACCCCGAGGACGTGCGCATGGACACCTGCGGCCGGCCGCTCTCACCCGACGACGAGGTCAGGCTGGCGGACGACGAGGGCAGGGAAGTCGCCCCGGGGGAGGTCGGCGAGCTCACCTGCCGGGGGCCCTATACGCTGCGCGGCTACTACGGCGTTCCCGAATACAATGCGCGGCAGTTCACCCCCGACGGCTTCTACCGCTCGGGCGATCTGATGCGCCTGCACCCTTCGGGGAACTACATGGTCGAGGGCAGGAAGAAGGATCTGATCAATCGCGGCGGCGAGAAGATCAGCGCCGAGGAGATCGAGAACCTGATCCTCGCACATCCCGCCGTCCAGAACATTGCCTGTGTGCCGATGCCCGATCCGTATCTGGGCGAGAGGATGTGCGCCTGCGTCATCCCGAAGAGGGGACGCAGCCTCAGCCTCGAGGAGCTGGTCGACTTCCTCAAGAACAAGGAGATCGCCAAGTTCAAGCTGCCCGAGCGGCTCGAGGTCCTGTCGGACTTCCCGGTATCGACTTTCGGGAAGGTGTCGAAGAAAGCGCTGGTGGAAATGGTGACGGCGAAGCTGGAGCGGGAGAAGGCCGCGTGAGAATCATCGACCTCCACTGCTATCCCGGCACGAGAGAGTGGATAGCGTGCCAGGGCCCTTACGTGGACGCCCTGGCGAAATACTGGAACCGCGGCTGGACCGCGAAGACCGAGGACGAGGTCATCCGCGAGTTTACCGATGCCGGCGTCGAGGCGCTGCTGGTCGCGCTCGACCTGGAGACGACGATCAAGACGCCGCCCGTAGCCAACGAGTACGTGCACGCCATGTGGAAACGCCACCCCAAGCGCATCATCCAGGCGTGGGGAGCGCTCGAGCCGGCGAAGGGCGAGGCCGCGATGGCGCAGGCGAAGAAGGCGGTGGGCGAGCTGGGCATGATCGGCTTCCACTTCCACCCGATCATGCAGCACTTCGCCGTGAACGACCGCCGCTACTATCCCCTGTTCGAGCTGATCGAGTCGCTGGGCGCCGCGGTGATGATCGACGTCGGCACGACCGGCATGGGCGCCGGGATGCCCGGCGGCATGGGCGCGAGGATCCGCCACGCGCACCCCTCGGCGATCGACGATCTCGCGGCGGATTTTCCGAATCTCAGGATCGTCATGGCGCATCCGGGGTGGCCCTGGGTGGACGAGACCACGGCGGTCGCGCTGCACAAGGGCAACGTCTACTGGGAGATGTCGGGCTGGGCACCGAAGTACTTTCCCGCGCAGCTCAAGGTCGACATGCGTGCGCGCCTCCAGGACAAGATCATGTTCGGCAGCGATTATCCGAGCCTGCCCTACGCGCGCATCCTCAAGGAATGGCAGGAGCTCGGCTATCCCGATGGCGTGATGGAGAAGATCTTCCACGGGAACGCCGAGCGCGTCCTCGGACTGTAGGAAAACCAAAACATGCCCACCACGAAACGCACGGCGCTGGTTACGGGGGCGGCGAGCGGCATCGGCCGCGCGGCGGTGCTCGCTCTCGCCCGCGCCGGCTACGATGTCGCGATCAACTACAGCCGCAGCGACGCCGCGGCCAAGGCCGTCGCCGACGAGGCGACGAAAAGCGGGGTAAACACGCTCCTTGCGCGCTGCGACGTCGCCGACGAGGCCGGCGTGCGAGCGATGCTGAAAAGCATCGAGAACGAGTTCGGCCGGCTCGACGCGCTCATCAACAACGCGGGAACCACTGCTGCGTGGAAGCCGAAGGACCTGGAGAGCATCTCACTCGATGACTGGGACCGTGTTTTCGCGGTGAACGTGCGCGGCCTGTTCCAGGTGACGCGCGCAGCCGTGCCCCTCCTGCGCGCCTCCAAGGGCTGCATCGTCAACACCGCGAGCATCGTCGGCCTGCGGCCCGGGCCGCAGCCGCTGCCCTATGCGGCGAGCAAGGCTGCCGTCGTGAATTTGACCAAAACCCTCGCCTACAATCTGGGCCCGGACATCCGCGTCAACGCCGTGGCCCCGGGCTGGATGGAAGGCGAGTGGATGCAGCGGATGCTGAAGGACAAGTACGGGGAGCTCATGGAGCGCCGCGCAAAGGCGACGCCCTTGAGGCGCTGCGTGACTGCGGAGGACGTCGCCGAGACGATGATGTCGCTCGTCCAGTCGAATCGCTTCGTCACCGGCGAAGTCGTCGTCATCGACGGGGGATTCTCCAGCTCGACCTGATCGGCCACCGGCGGCCTCGTTGCGCACGGGACGGCTATAATGGCGGTGGCCGTAGGGAGGAATGGGAGACATGAACGAACCCGCGATGAAAGAGACGCTGCCGGGCAACGCAATGACCGCCGAAGAACTCAAGCTCGCCCAGTTGATCACCTCTTCGCTCAACCTGGAAACCCCGGCGGCGCAAATCGATCCCGGCGCGTCCTTGTACGGAGAGGGGCTGGGGCTGGATTCGATCGACATCCTGGAGGTCGCTCTGGCCATCTCCAAGACCTACGGGGTCAAGCTGCGGTCCGATGACGAGCAAAACCGCAAGATCTTCACCTCGCTGCGCAGCCTGAACGAGTACATCCAGCAACATCGGGTGAAATAGGCGCGGGCTGCGCCGGGCCGGGCGTATGGCCGATATTCCGCTGATCCGCAATTTCGACGCCGGCTCCATCTTCGCTTTCCAGGACAGGCGGCCGATCCGCGTGGAGGAATTCCTCGGCGAGGCTCACCGCCTTGCCGGTTTGATCCCGGACCGGAAGTACGTGATCAACTTGTGCTCGGATCGCTATCGGTTCGCCGCGGGTTTTGCCGCCGCGCTTCAGCGCGGTCAGGTGAGCTTGTTGCCCTCGAACACTACCGCCGATTTCCTGGACCGGCTGGTGGTCGATTATCCGGATGTATACTGCCTGTGCGACGATGCGGTGCCGGAGCGGCTCGAAGCGTTCCGCTATCCTGAGCGGATCGGACCGGCCGCGACGGCTCATTTCGATCCGCGGATCCCCGCCGGGCGGATCGCGGCGATCACCTTCACCTCGGGCTCGACCGGCCGGCCGAAGCCTCAGCCAAAAGCCTGGGGAGCGCTCGCCAGAAGCGCGCTGGCAGGAATCGAGCGGCTGGGTCTGCATGCCCAACGAAACATGAGCGTTCTGGGAACGGTCCCTCACCAGCACATGTACGGCTTCGAGTCCACCGTGTTGATCGTGATGCATGGCGGCCTGCGGATGCACTCGGGGCGGCCTTTCTTCGCGGCGGACATCTGCGCCGAGCTGGAGGCCCTGCCCCGGCCGCGGGGCCTGGTGACTACTCCCGTTCACCTGCGCCTATTGCTGGCGGAGATCCCCGATCCGCCGAAAGCGGATTTCCTGTTGAGCGCAACCGCTCCCCTTTCCCCGCAGCTTGCGGCCGAAGCGGAGACGCACTTTGCAGCGCCGCTCTACGAGATCTACGGCTGCACGGAAGCCGGCCAGATCGCAACCCGGCGCCCGACTCATACCTACGAGTGGTCGCCTTTGCCCGGGGTATCGCTCTACGAGAACGGGGAAGGAACCTGGGTGGGCGGCGGGCATGTGGAAGGAAAGGTGCTACTCGGCGACGTCATCGAATTGCGCGGCCAGGAAACGTTTCTCCTGCACGGACGGACCACGGATCTCGTCAACATAGCCGGCAAGCGGACCTCGCTCGCCCATCTCAATTTCCAGTTGAACTCCATCGAAGGAGTGCGCGACGGCGCGTTCGTCATGCCTGAGGAGGACGACGGTACCGTGACGCGCTTGACCGCCTTCGTCGTCGCCCCGGGGCTGACGAGCGAGGCGGTCATGGCCGCTCTGCGCCAGAGGGTGGACGCCGCCTTCCTTCCACGACCGCTCTGTTTGGTCGAATCCCTGCCGCGAAACGAAACCGGCAAGCTGCCGCGTACGGCGCTCGACGAGCTCGTGACACGGCTTGCGGCCAAGGCGGGTTAGCGTTGGCGACAGTCGAGGTGGCCTTTGCCGCGGATCATCCCGCCGCGCGGGGGCACTTCCCCGGCAATCCGATCATCCCGGGAGCGCTTCTGTTGAGCGAAGCCCTGCGCGCCATGGAATCGGATTTCGGGAACAAGGCGCTGGCGAGACATCTCAAGTCGGCCAAGTTCACTCATCCCGTGCGTCCCGGAGATCGTGTATCGATCGATTTCTCCGTGCGCGGTGATAACGTCGTCAGGTTCAGTTGCGCGGTTGGAAGCGCGACCGTGCTCGCCGGGGAGCTTGTTTGCGAAGCGCTCCCGAAGGGGGATTGAACCGTTCACACGAGGCTCGTACATGGATTACCATCCAAGCACGGCGCCGCTGAAGCGAGCGCCGGTTAACCAGGGATCGGTTCATTCTGCATACGGCTAGCGCACTCGGCTATCAGAACGGCAGACGCTGGCGGCCGACGCCGACGATCGGCATCTCCGTGCTGCTGCACCTCGGGTGCACGGTGGCGCTCGCCGTCGACCCTTCGGCCTGGGGATGGCCTTTGGGTCTGGTGGCGGGAAACCAGGTCGTGCTCCTGCTCGCGGTGCTTTGGCCCCGCGGGAGCCTGCTCGGGCCGAACCTCACGCGTCTGCCCGCTTCGGCGGTGCGCCGCCGTGAGATTTCCCTGACGTTCGACGACGGTCCCGATCCGGAAGTGACTCCTCGCGTTCTCGAGTTGCTCGACCGATATCAGGCCAAGGCCAGCTTTTTCTGCATCGGCGAGAAAGTTGCTGCCGAACCCCAGCTCGTGAAGGAGATCGCGCACCGCGGTCACAGCATCGAGAACCACAGCTACCACCATAGCCACGCATTCGCGCTTTTCGGCGTATCTCGCCTGGGGCGCGAAGTGGACGCGGCGCAGGCGATCGTCACGTCGCTCACCGGCAGTCCGCCGCTTTTTTTCCGAGCCCCGGCCGGGTTCTACAGCCCGCTGCTCGATCCGGTGCTGGCATCCCGGGGTCTGAACTATGTCTCCTGGACCCGGCGCGGTTTCGATGCGGTGAGCGCCGACGCGCAGCTCATTCTGCGCAGGTTGACGCGAGGGCTCGCCGCGGGGGACGTATTGCTTCTGCACGACAGCGCCCCGGTCGTTCTGGCGGTTCTGCCCGCGTTGCTCGAACAGATTTCTGCCTTTGGCCTCAAGGCAGTCCCCCTTACAACGGCCTGCGCGAGCGAGCGCGCCGAGTAGAAGTCTGCGAGGCGACGGATGCAGCCTCTGGTCATCAGCCGATTCTCCGCCGTGAACAGCCTGGGGTCCGGCTCGGAAGCGATGAGGCGCGCGCTGCAAAAAAAAGAATCGGGGCTCACGCGCTGCGATTTCGAAACCGCCCGCATCGATACCTACGTAGGACGGGTCAGGGAAGTTGACGATTTTCGCGTCCGGCGCGATCTGTCCGATTTCGATTGCCGCAACAACCGCCTCGCGCAACTGTGTCTCGAGCAGGACGGGTTCGCCCAGGCCATGGCGCAGGCGCGCGAGCGGTACGGCGCCGGGCGGATCGGGTTCTATGTCGGGACGAGCACGTCCGGACTGCACGCGACGGAACTCGCGTATCGCCACCGGGACGCGAAGACCGGCGCATTGCCCGCCGACTACCGCTACGCCGAAACGCAAAATGCCTATTCTCTGGGCGAATTCGTGCGGCGGTACCTCGGATTGACCGGACCGGGATTCGTGGTGTCTTCGGCCTGCTCCTCGACGGCAAAGGCGTTCGGCAACGCAGCGCGCATGATGGCCGCCGGGATCTGCGACGCCGCGGTGGTCGGCGGAGCAGACAGCCTGTGCCTCATGACCCTCTACGGATTTCATTCCCTGGGCCTTACGTCGAGCGCGCCTTGCCGGCCTTTCGATGCGGATCGAGACGGGATCTCGATCGGTGAAGGCGCAGGCTTCGCGCTGGTTGAAAAAGCCGATCGCGCCGAATCCGGATCCATTCTCCTTCTCGGCGTGGGTGAAAGCTCCGACGCCTACCACATGTCGACACCTCATCCCGAGGGCCTGGGTGCCAAGATGGCCATGAAAAGCGCTCTGGAATCCGCTGGAATCGGACCCTCGGACATCGACTACGTCAACCTGCACGGAACGGCGACCAAGAGCAACGACGCGAGCGAGGACAAGGCGGTATTCGAGGTGTTCGGCGCGGGGATGCCGTGCAGCTCGACCAAGGGCGCAACCGGCCATCTGCTGGGGGCCTCGGGAATTACCGAGGCGATCGTCTCCATCCTCGCGATCGAATCCGGTCTGATGCCTGGCAGCTCGAACACGCGCGGCGTCGATCCGGCGCTGAAGAGCAATTACCTCCTGGAAAACCGCAGCGCCAAGATCAGGCGCGTCCTCAGCAACTCGTTCGGTTTCGGCGGGAGCAACTGCAGCCTGGTGCTGGGAGTCGCCCCGTGATTCGCGCGTTCGTCGAGGGTGTGGGTCTGCTGGGGCCCGGATTACAGGGCTGGCCGGCGGCACGCCGCGTGCTCTCCGGCGAGGAGCCCCTCCGGTCGGCTTCGACGGTCATCACGGCGAGCGAGCTGCTTCCGCCCGCCGAACGGCGCCGGACCCCCGTTTCGGTGAAGCTCGCGCTCGCAGTCGGGCAGGAGGCGTTTGAAAACGCGGGCCGCGATGCGGAATACACCGCGACGGTGTTTACCTCGTCCTCCGGCGAGGCCGAGACTCTCCATGACCTGTGCGAGGTCCTTGCCTCGGCCGAACGCGAGGTGTCGCCGACGCGGTTTCACAACTCCGTACACAATGCGGCCGCCGGCTATTGGAGCATCGCGACGCGTTCGCGCGAGGCCTCGACCAGCCTGTGCGCCTACGACGCGAGCTTCACCGCGGGTTTGGTCGAGGCGGTGACGCAAGTCGTTTCCTCCGGACGGGCGATCGGTCTGATCGCCTATGATCAGCCCTATCCGGAGCCGCTCCATTCGGCGCGCCCTGTGCTTGCGAGCTTCGGAACCGCGCTGGTCCTTGCGCCCCAAGCCACGGCTCGAACCTCGGCGAGCGTTGAATTGAGCTTCCTTCCGGGCCGAGAGGAACCTACTCGCATGCCCGATTCCGGTCTGGAGAAACTGAGATTGGGCATACCTGCGGCCAGGGCGCTTCCGCTGCTGGAGATGCTGGCGCGCGGGATGGACGGACACGTGGTCCTCGATGCGCTCGCCGGAACTTGCGTGCGCGCCGCGCTGAAGCCATGCTGATGTCACGCGAGGTGATCGCCGCGATGATTCCGCACTCGGGAACGATGTGCCTGCTCGACGACGTGCTGGCCTGGGATGCGAGCACGATCCGGTGCTCCAGCCGCAGCCACCACGCCGAGGACAATCCCCTGCGCGTGGCGGGAGAGCTTTCCGCCTGGTGCGGCGTGGAGTACGCGGCGCAGGCGATGGCGATACACGGCGTGCTCGCAGGAAACGTCGGCGCTCGGCCGCGGCTGGGGTACCTGGCGAGCCTGCGGAAAGTGAGCTGCCACAGGAGGAGGCTGGACGACCTCGAGGGAGATCTGGTGGTCTCGGCCGAACGGCTGATGGGCGAGGAAACCCGGGTGATCTACCGCTTCGAGGTCGGAGTGGGCAAAATCGAAGTGCTGAGCGGCCAGGCCGCCGTTGTCCTGGAAGCCGCCTCGGGCCGGGTGTGAAGCGCGCGCTCGTCACGGGAGGCAGCGGCGGCATCGGCGCAGCTGTATGTCGTCGACTCGCGGCCGACTCGCAGCACGTCTACGTGCACGCGAACAGCCGGCCGCAGCAGGCAGAGAAGCTCGCCGCGGAGATCGCCGCGAGCGGGGGTTCCGCCAAAGCCGTGGTATTCGATGTGACCGACCGCGGAAAAACGGAGGCGGCGCTCGAGGAAATTCTCGAGGACGGCCCGATCCAGATCGTCGTCAACAACGCGGGCATTCACGACGACGCGATCATGCCAGCCATGAAACCCGAGCAATGGTCACGCGTAATCGACGTCTCCCTCAACGGCTTTTTCAACGTGACCCGGCCCTTGCTGATGCCGATGATCCGCACACGCTGGGGGCGCATCCTCAACATTTCCTCGGTGGCCGCGGTCGCGGGCAACCGGGGGCAGACGAACTACGCCGCCGCGAAGGCGGGACTGCACGGAGCGACCAAGGCCTTGGCGCTCGAGCTTGCAAGCCGCGGGATCACGGTAAACGCAGTCGCACCGGGTATCATCGCGACGACCATGAGCGAGTCCCAGTTTCCACAGGACGTCCTCGAGCGGCTGGTGCCGATGAAGCGCGCAGGAGCCCCGGAGGAAGTGGCTGATCTCATCGGCTTCCTCGCCTCCGAGCGAGCAGCTTATATCTCCGGGCAGATCATCTCCATCAACGGCGGGATGATCTGAAGCGCCGATTCAGTTAGGGGCTTCGGCTCTTGCCGCCGATTCGCCCAGTATCCAGGCGAAGGCGAACCCCGACGTGAAGTTGTACTTGGACGTGACTAGCGGACTATCGGCAAACACCGCGCCCCGGACGCTGTCCCATTTGGCGAAGCCTCCGATCCAGAACCCGGGGAATCGCTTGCTCAGCGACGCGAGGAACGTCATGCCCGCGTATCCGCCGCCGACGTCGAACGCAGGTCTTTCCGCCGTCGCGAATGCCGGATCGACCGCGTAGAAGTACCGGTTGTATCCCCGGTCCGTGTAGAGCACGCTGCCCTGAATCCCGAGATTCCACCCGGGCGCGCCCAGCGCGTCCCGGACATCGAGGTTGAGATTCGGCTGAAAGATCCACCCGACGTTCGTAAGGTGGGAGAAATCCGAGGCGATGACCTTGCGCACCGGGAGCCTTAGCTCGAGCGTCCGCTTGCGGTCTTGCGAGCGGAGCAGGAAGAAATCGAGGGCCGGTCCGAATTCGAGCGTTCCATCCAGGTCGGGCATGCCTTGGCGCGCATCGTCGCCCTTTGCCGGCGGCGAGCCGTTGAAGCTCAGGTCCAGCTCCACTCTGTCCGAGCCGAAAAATCCGTGCAGCCTGCTTTCGTTGTATTTCAAGGCATCGCCGCGGTAGACGAAATAGGGCACGGGCAGCGCCCAGACCCGCGACTGGCTAGAGCCGCGGTAGTGCGGGATGTCGGCGACTCCGATTCCCGCGCCGGCGTCCCACAGCGGGAGCGGCTCGGCTCGCGCTAGGCTCGACGCGAGGCAAAAAAGAAAGAGGCCCGTGCGAGTTGGATTCACTGTCGTCGGGCGAGCACGTCCCAAATCCGGCCAGCGAACCGTTCCCGCGGAAGGCTCAAGCCCAAACTGGCGACCAGACAGGTTAGAATCTTGTTGTAGCGAAGTGGTGCCGAGGAGGAGACTCGAACTCCTACAGTCTTGCGACCGCTAGGACCTGAACCTAGTGCGTCTACCAATTCCGCCACCTCGGCGAAAGGGCCGCGCCAATTCCGGTCTTCAGCCCGAGCGGATTCTATAGGAAAGCACCGATTTGTCAACGAAAAAGCGCGCCGACAGGCGTGCGCTAGACCCTCATCGGGACAGAGAGGCGGCGCGCTACGAGAACCCCATAGCGAGCCGGGAGTTCATTTTGCAGACGCTGGCTCAGGCCGGCGTACCGCTCACCGACGCGGAGCTCGCGCAACGCCTCGCCATCGAACCTGGGGAGCGCGACGCGTTCGAGCGAAGGCTCGCGGCGATGGAGCGCGAGGCTGAGATCCTGCGCAACCGCAAGGGCGCAATCCTGGTCGCCACCAAGCTTCATCTGGTCACCGGACGCGTCGAGGGGCATCCCGACGGATACGGCTTCGTCCTTCCAGACGAGGGGGGCGATCTGTACCTCGGCCCGCACGAGATGAGGCGCGTGCTCCATGGCGATCGAGTCATGGTGCGCGAATCCGGCATCGACCGACGCGGCCGCAAGGAAGCGAAGATCGTCGAGGTGATCGAGCGGGTCAACGCCAGAGTCGTCGGGCGGCTGCGCCGCGAGCACGGGGTCCTGCTCGTCCAGCCCTCCGAGCGGCGCATCAGCCAGAACATCCTCGTGGCCGCGGACGACGCCAGCGGCGCGCGCGCCGGTCAGGTGGTGGTCGCCGAGATAAGCGCGCAGCCCGACGGCCACACCCAGCCGATCGGCCGTATCGTGGAGGTGCTCGGCGAGGCGGCTGACCCTGGGATCGAGATCGAGATCGCGCTCCGCAAGCACGATCTGCCTTTCAGGTTCTCGGCGGGCGCCGAGCAGCTTGCCGCGAAATTTCCCGACGCGCCGCGCGCCGGCGACCTCGCAGGCCGCGAGGACCTGCGCGCGCTGGATCTCGTCACCATAGACGGGGAAACGGCGCGGGACTTCGATGATGCGGTGTATTGCGAGAAGACGCGCGAGGGTTTCAGGCTCGTCGTGGCGATTGCCGACGTCAGCCACTATGTGCGTGACGGCGATGCGCTCGACCTGGAGGCGCGCGAGCGCGGGAACTCGGTCTATTTTCCGCGCCGCGTCATCCCGATGCTGCCGGAGCGGCTATCGAACGGCCTGTGCTCGCTCAACGCCGAAGTCGACCGCCTCTGCATGGCCTGCGATATGGCGATCGGCGCGCGGGGGGAGATCGGGCGGTATCGCTTCTATCCCGCGATAATGCGCTCGCGCGCGAGGCTTACGTACACCGCGGTCGCCGCGGCGCTCGCCGATCCCAAGGGCGAGGCGGGAGCGAAACTGAAGGGGCTGTTGCAGCGCCTGCAGTTG
>DASSJA010000066.1:0-7995 GCA_035691445.1 Burkholderiales bacterium
GTTGCTCGAGAGCGAGAAAGTGAGGGTCGCTTTCGCGAGGCGATTCCGAACGGGCGGCGTACCGCTCATCCCGTTCCGGTTGGGTTACGCGAAGACGCCTCCGCATCCCACGCCGCGGCGCCGGCTGGAGGACGTGCTCGCGCCGGATGCCTTGAACCGATGATCGCCTAGGCGGCGCGGCGTGCCCCGGGCAGGGCAAGCCTCGCTCGCTTGCACGTGGGGTCTTCCGGGTAGTCGGATATCTCGAACCCGAGCTCCGCGCACAAGGCGAGCATCGGCTGGTTCCCGGAGAGAATATGCCCGATCATCGCTTCCAGGCCGTGCGCGAACGCGACGCCCATCAGCAGCTCGAGCATGCGGCGCGCCAGGCCCCTGCGCTGCCAGGCGTCTCCCACGACGATCGCGAATTCGCAACTGCGCCCGTCGGGGTTCGTAATGTATCGCGCAACCCCGATTTCGACCTCGTGGCCGCTCTCCTGAGTCACCGCGACGAACGCCATCTCGCGGTCGTAGTCGATCTGGGTGAAGCGTGCGAGCATCGCCGGCGTGAGTTCGCGCACCGAGTTCATGAAACGAAAGTACCGACTGCCCGGTGACAGCCCTTTTACGAACGCCTGCTCCATTTCCGCATCCTCCGGGCGGATCGGGCGCAGCACGACCGACGGTCCGCCCCGCAACGCCCACGTCGTCACCAGGTCCGCGGGATAAGGGTGGATCGCCATGTGGGCATAGCGGTTGCGCATCGGCGGAACTTCGCCGATCACGACGCGGGCATCCACGGCGACCGCACCGCTTTCGTCGACGATCAGCGGATTGATGTCCAGCTCCTGGATGGTCGGGAGCTCGCAGACCATCTCGGATACGCGCAGCAGTACCGATTCCAGCGCCGCCACGTCCACGGGCGGCATGTCACGGAATGCACCGAGCATCTTCCAGACGCGGGTGCCGCGGATCATGTCCCCGGCGAGATAGGCGTTGAGCGGCGGCATGGCGACGGTGCGGTCGCGATGCACTTCGACATCGATGCCGCCTTCACCGAACGTGATGGCAGGACCGAAAATCGTGTCGCGGAGCACGCCGACCATGAGCTCGCGCCCGTTCCGCCGTACGATCATCGGTTCGACCGAGATGCCGTTCAGCCGCGCGTCGGGCCGCTTGCGCCTCACGTCGTCCAGCATTTCCCGATGGGCGGTTCGCACCGCCTCGGCGTTCTGCAGATTCAGCCGCACGCCGCCGGCGTCGCTCTTGTGCGTGATGTCCGGAGAATCGATCTTGATCGCCACCGGAAAGCCGAGCTCCTGCGCGACGCGCACCGCTTCTTCCGGTGATTTTGCGACGATCGTCCGGGCAACCGGGACATGAAAAGCCGCGAGCAACGCCTTCGACTCCCCCTCGCTCAGGAGCGTGCGATGGTCCGAGAGCACCGAGGCGACGAGCGTGTGGGCCCGCTGCAGGTCGGGCGCGGGCTGCTCCGAAAGCGGACCCGGAGTCTGCAGCAAGGCCTGCTGGTTGCGGTAGAACGAGGCAAGACGCGCAAACATGTCCACCGCCGGCTCCGGAGTGCGGAAGACGGGAATCCGGGCCTCCTCGAGCAGCCTGCGCCCCGCGACGACGCTCCCCTCTCCCATCCAGCAGGCAAGCAACGGCTTCGAGGTGCCGCGGCTCGCGTCGGCGACCACGCGCGCCACCCCGACCGCGTCGGTCATCGCCTGCGGCGTGAGGATGGTGAGCACGCCGTCCACGCCGTCGTCGGCGAGGCAGGCGGCCACCGCCGCGCGGTAGCGGCCGCTGTCCGCGTCGCCGATGAGATCGACCGGATTCCCATGCGACCAATTGGACGGGAGCGCGCGGTGGAGCGTCTCGATGGTCGCGGGCGAGAGCTCGGCCAGCGGCAGGTCCAGATCACCGGCAAGATCCGCGGCCATCACCCCCGGTCCGCCGCCGTTGGTGATCACCGCCAGCCGGTTGCCCCGCGGACGAACGTGCGAGGCGAGCGCCTGCGCGGCGGCGACGAGCTGCCCGACGGTCCTCACGCGGACCGCTCCCGCGCGCCGCACGACAGCGTCGAACACATCGTCCGAGCCGACCATCGCCCCGGTGTGCGAGACGGCCGCGCGCGAGCCCGCCGGGTGACGGCCGACTTTCATGAGGATGACCGGTTTCACGCGCGCCGCCGCGCGCAGGCCGCTGAGAAACCGGCGCGCATCCCGGATGCCCTCGATGTGGAGCAGGATGTGCTCGGTCCGCGAATCGCAGACGAGATAATCGAGGATTTCCCCGAAATCGACATCGCTGGAGCCGCCGAGCGACACCACGCTCGAGAAGCCGACGCCGTTCGATCCGGCCCAGTCGAGCATGGCGGTGCACAGGGCGCCGGATTGCGAGACCAGGCCAAGCGAACCCGGCAGGGCGTTGTTGCGCGCGAACGTCGCGTTCAACCCCAGCTCCGGACGCATGATCCCGAGGCAATTGGGTCCGACGATCCGCACGCCGTGCCGACGGGCGTTTTCGAGCAGCTCGCGCTCCAGTGCGGCGCCCTCGGCCCCCGCCTCGGAAAAACCCGCCGAGATCACCACGGCAGCGCGGATTCCGGCCGCGCCGCACTGTTCGATGATACCGGGCACCGCTTGCGGCGGCGTCGCGATCACCGCGAGATCGGCTTTCCCCGGCAGGCGCGCCACCGCATCGAAGCACGGCACACCCTGAACGCTCGAGTATTTCGGATTGACGGCGAACAGCGCTCCCCGGTAACCCGCGCCCAGCATATTGGAGACGAGCACCTCTCCGACCTTGCCCTTTCTTTCGGTCGCACCGACGATCGCTACCGAGGCCGGCTCGAAAAGAGGCGTGAGGTAGTGCCGGTTGGAAATGTCCCGCATGAAACCCGCTCCGGAGGCCGCTCGCGTGCCAGCATACGGCTTTTCACCGCGCGGCGAACTGCCGAAGCGAGTGCCGCGCTTGCTAACGAAATACGAGCACCGGAATCCTGGACTTGGCCAGGACCTTGTTGGTCACGCTGCCCATGACCATGGCGGCAATTCCCCGACGGCCGTGCGAGCCCATGAATATGGCGTCGCAGTACTTCCTGCGGGCCGTGTCCATGATGCCGTCGTAGGGCGTTTGCGCCCTCGCGCACACGGAGTCGAACCGCACTCCGGCCCTCCTGGCGAGCCTCGCCATCCCGGCGAGATGGCGGCGTCCCACCGCTTTTGCCCGCTTTTCGAGCTTGGCCCGCGCGGTATTGCTGAACATGTAGCCCTCTCCGTAGACGCCCGTCGGGATGGATTCAACAGCGTAGTAGCCTGTCACCGCCGACCCGAGCATTTTCGCGAGCTGGATGCCGGATTTGACCGCCTTGTTCGCGGTCGGCGAGCCGTCGGTCGGAATCAATACACGTCTGAACATGGTCGGTCCTTTTCGTATGACGACAATCGGTTCCGCGATCAGCGCTTGGCCCGGCGCGTCTGCTCGCGCGAGCGGACGAGGAGCACCGGCACGGGCGACTTGCGCACCACCCCCTCGGCGTCGCTGCCCATCACCAGGCGCGTCACGCCGCGCCGCCCGTGCGTGCCGATCACGATGAGATCCGCGCGCTGCTTCTTCGCGTGCGAGACGATGATGTCGGCGACCGGGCCGACGAATTTCTCGACCAGCAAGGACTTCACTTTCACGCCCCGGCCGCGGGCCTTGGCCACCGCCTTGGCGATAATTCTCTTTCCGCCCTCGCGCATCGATTCGAGCAGCTCGTTGATATAGACGGGCACGATGTCCCCTCCATATGCAACCACAGCTTCGTCCACGGCGTGCAAGATCACGAGCGTCGCGTTGCGGCCTTTCGCCAGCCTGATCGCCTCCTCCAGGCCGCGCGTCGAGGTGCGGCTTCCGTCGATGGGTACCAGAATTTTCCTGTACATTGAAGTCCCCTTGCATTATCTATGGAACGGGTAGCCGGCCTAGATTCCGAATCCGGAAGCTTGATCAACCCGCAGGAGACGTAGCCGCCGAGCCGCGTGGCTGTCTGCCGCGCCCCCGCAACGCCATTGAACGCCACAAGCCCCCGGCGGAGTTTGATCTGGATCAAACGCTCCGCCTAGCCGCGGTGCGGGCCTTCCGATGACTAGGAATAGTCCTACATACCCGCTTCAAAATCAGGAGGCACCCGGATTTTCTCCAGGAGATTCCGGTTTGATTCACATCAAATCGCCTCATCGGTTCGATGCGATTCTGTTCGAGAGTTCTTTTGGAAGGAGACAGCCATGTGGTGGGAAGGACCCTGGTACGGATTTCATTGGATGTGGATGTTCCCGGTGATTTTTCTCGCTCTGTGCGCGGCGTTCCTCTTGCTGGGTCCGGGCCGGATGATGCGCGCCGGGCACGGCCGGGAAACCGCCCGCGAGATTCTCGACCGGCGCTACGCCCGGGGAGAGATCAGCCGGGAGGAGTACCAGCGGATGCGGAAGGATCTGGAGTAACGCCACCGGCTGGACGATGCAGCAAACTCTTGGAAGAGGACCCTTCCTGGACAAAGCGAAAGGCAAAAGCATGGAACGGAATCAAAACGACCAACAAACCTACTTCTGCCCGATGCATCCCGAGGTGCGTCAGTCGAGCCCCGGCAAATGCCCGCAGTGCGGCATGGCTTTGCTCCGGGAAGGGACCCGGTTCGCCCTGCTTCGGCATATGGCCAAGAACCCCTGGATGATTGCGGTCATGCTGTTGATCATGCTCGGGGTAATGGCCTTGATCGTGCATATGCCGTAGGCGGACGCGACGCGCTGCTTTCTCAAGCGCGGCCTGCCGTACTCTGGCCTGGAGCAGCGTTTCGGATTCGTTGCACTCCGGGCGGGCTACGGCTAGTTTTCCTTCGGGCCCTCCATCGTCACGCCCGGCACCTTGCCGTCGATCACCGACTGCCCGAACGCTATGGCGCAATCCAGCGCGGTCCTCTCGTCCGCGAACAACTCCTGCGGCCAGGGGGGGCTGAAAAGCCTGGCGCCATGCGCCGGCCCGCGTTCCCGCTTGTTCTGGATCCAGAGTGTCGAAATGAACCGATCGAGCTCCGCAACCTCGAAGGCGGCCGCGTTGATCGTCATCCCTTTGTATTCGATCCGCTTCATGGACATGTCCCCACGCCTCCTTACCGTGGCCGGCGGGGCAGACGAGGCGTGCAACCTTCCCACGCTGCGCCGGCTTGTATCGAGACGATCCTACTGTGCGCCGTAAAATGCTTCGATCATTGATCTCGATCAAGCAAAGGGCGATTAGGGCGCTGTGGTCGGCATTCAACTGCGGTTTGACGAGGCGGCGTGAGGCGCTTGACCTGAGTCAAGGTCGCGGGCGCGCTCCGGCAGATACTGCACCCGTGACGATTTCATAGTAGGCACATTCGGGTGGCGGCTATGCGGCGGAGCATCAAGGCGATCGGCTCGATCGGCCTGGCGGGCTTGCTGGGCGCATGCGCCGGCGGCGCGCATTCGCCCTATCCCCCTGCCGCCCAGTGTCCGCAACCGCGCTTCACGGGCAAGGCCCCGGACAGGATCTACGCACTTTCCAACCCCTTGGCACCCGACACGGCGAACGCAGCGGCCGGGCGCAGGCTGTACGAAAAGGATGCCAGCCCTGTCTGCGCGGCCTGCCACGGGATCAAGGGCGACGGCACGGGGCCGCTGGCGGCGCAGTTCGATCCGCCGCCCCGCAATTTCGCCTGCAAGGAAACGGTGAACGGCATTCCCGACGGCCAGCTCTTCTGGATCGTGAAGAACGGTTCGCCGGGGACCGGGATGCCCGGCTTCCACGCGTTGCGCGACGACCAGATCTGGCAGCTCGTCCTGTACTTGAGGCAACTGGCGAAGTAGGGTTCGGTCCCGGCAGAGGCCGGGAATCCAGAGGCGGCCTGGAGTGAAATCGCGTCCTACCTGGTCAGATACCCCATCCAGCTCCAGTAGGTGGCGCCGAAGATCAGCACCAGGACGTATGCGATTGCGGTCAGGACCAGCCCTGTCTTGACGAAATCCTTCGCCGCAAACGTCTCCGTTCCGTACGCAACCATGTTCTGTGGCGCGTTGACCGGCAGGATGAAGCCGAAGCTCACGACGAACTGCAGGAGCACGGTCATCCCCACTATGTTCAAGCCCGGGGTGTGAACCTGCTGCAGCACGCCGATCATGATCGGGATCATCGCCGAGGCGAGCGCGGTGGCGCTGGCGAAACCCAGATGCACGACGATCAGGAACAACGCAAGCAGCGCGAGGATAGCGAATGCACTCGAGTCGGCGAGACCCAGGTTCTGCACGATGACATTGGCCAGCCAGCCCGCGGCCTTGGTTTGCAGCAGCGCGGTGCCGAGGCTGATGCCCACGCCGAACAGCACCAGCGTGCCCCAGGGAACCCGCGCCTGCGCCTCCTTCCAGCTCATGATGCCGACCCAGGGCAGGAACATGAGGGCGACGGCCACGATGGTCGTGGAGGAGGTATCGAACTTGTGCAGGACCTGCTCGGTCGCCCAGAAGCAGAGCAGCGTCAGCGTGATGGCCAGCAGCTTCTTCTCGCTCGTCTTCGTCGGCCCGATCTCGCGCAGCGCCTTGGCGATCGCTTCCTCGCCTCCCGGCACCTCCTCGGTCTCCGGAGGCATCATTTTCATCATGACGAAATACAGCGCGACCGACATCAGGATCGCCCAGGGCGCGGCGGCGATGAACCAGTCGAGCCAGGTGATGGTGGTTTTTAGGACCTTCTCGATGAAACCCACCGCCACCATGTTCTGGGCGGCGGCGGTCTTGATGCCGACGTTCCAGATCGAGGCGGCCTGCGCCGTGGACATCATCATGATGCCGGCAAGCTTCGACTTCCGGTCCACGCCGAAGGCGAGCACCATGCCCATCATGATCGGCACCAGGCAGGCCACCCGCGCGGTGGTCGACGGAACCAGGAAGGACAGCACGACTCCGGTGAGGATCGCGCCGATCACGACGCGATTGGTTCGCGCCCCGACCTTGGAAAGAATCACGAGCGCGATGCGTTTGTCGAGGCCGGTAATGGTCATCGCCGCGGCGATGAACAGGGCCGCTCCGACGAGTGCAAACGAAGTGTTGGCGAATCCGCCCAGCGCCAGGGTGAGTGCACCGCTTGTGCCCAGGGCTTGCGCGGGGTTGGCCGCGTTGGGAGCGAGCCCGAGCAGGAACGCCATGAGCGCCGTGATCAGGATCGCGCTGATCGCGTAGTCGACCGCCTCCGTCATCCACAGGATGACGGAGAACAGCAGCATTCCGAGCATGTACTGCCCCGCGACGGGCAATCCCTGCGGGGTCGGCAGGAAGCACACGACGACCAGGGCGGCAAACGCTGCGAGTACGCCCCAGTGTCCCGCGCGAGGGCCGCTCGACTTGGCAGGGGCTTGCGTGATGGCGGTGGACGGCATGCTTTCTCCTAGCGGATATTCCCGGAACTCGGCCCGAATCCTATCGGAGGCGGTGCGAGATTGACGATGCGCGAGAAAAGTTTCTGGAAATCCTTGGTTTCGCGCTCCGAAGCCAGGGGATCACGGTTCTCTTCGAAAGCACGATCGATCGCCTTCCAGTCCTCGGCAGTCAGAAGCTCCTCGGCGAACGGGAAGGCCTTCTCCTCTTCCTTGCGCATGTGATTCCAGTAGCCCTGCGTGAATCGTTCCACCGCCTTGGCGAAACCCGGGAATTCCTTTTGCCCCCCCTCTTCAAAGCGCACCAGGCCCTGCTCGATCAGCCTGAGCTCCTGCGCGCCGGCCTGGTGCTCCCGCTCCAGCTCGGCGATGACCGCGTCGGCTACCTTGCCGCGCTTGCGCATCGCTGCGAACAGAACCTGGTCCTCCTTGGGGTGATGCACGCGCTCCGAGAAGGTGTCGAGGTAGTAGAGCATCGCCCGGAATACTCTCGGGTCGACGTTCCCGCCGCCCTTGCCGATGCGTTCCACCAGATACCGCATACCGTGAAGGACGGCGGCGATGGAGCGATGCTCGTCGCG
>DASSJA010000067.1:0-2486 GCA_035691445.1 Burkholderiales bacterium
CACAACGAAGACCAGCCGCCGCACCTGACGCTCAAGGATGCTTCCGTCCCTGCAAGAATAAATCTGCATAAGTATGCCGGGCCGGAACAGCGCTATTGCCCCGCAGGGGTTTATGAATTCGTGGAGGAGAAGCTGCAGATCAACGCGCAGAACTGCGTGCACTGCAAGACCTGCGACATCAAGGACCCGACGCAGAATATCGTGTGGGTCGCCCCCGAAGGCGGCGGCGGCCCCAACTACCCGAACATGTAGCGAATGCGCCGGCGATCCCTCTACCTCTGCATGTTCGCCGTGCCTGCGCTCGTCGCCGCGGCGGCTTGCACAGGCGTGCTGTTCGCCATCGTCATCGCCGTCCTGTGGGCCTTCGTCCTTGGAGACAACACCTGGCCCGGCTTCGTGGTCCCGGCGGTCGTCGGCGCCGCCGTCCTGTGCTTCCTCGGGGTGGCGGCGGTCTTCCTGTCCCTCGCCCACACCGCGGGCGCGGCGGAAGAGGCGCGTCCAACGCTCAATCGCACGCATGTCGCCCTGTCGGCGGTGGCGACCGCGCTCTCTCTCCTCCTTCTCGTCGCCGTCTACCTGGCGCGCGATTTCGGCGCCACCGGCCCCGAGGCCCGCTGCTCCCGCCTGTGCCGGGATCGAGGCTTCCAGATCAGCAAGCCGTCGCCCCCGGAGTCCGGACCGCGGAGCTGCATCTGCCTCGACTCGAATGCGCGCGAGGCCCTCACGATCCCGCTTCCCGAAGCTGCGCCGAAACCCTGAAGCCTGCTAGGCGGCGAGAAATTGATCGTCGCCGAGGGCCATCACGCCGGCCGCGCCGTTGACGACGGTGTTGCGCAGCGCGGGCGCCTGGACCAGGACGTGGTCGGCGAAGAAGCGCGCGGTGGCGATCTTCGCCTCGAGAAAGGAACGGTCCGCGTCCTTTCCCGAAGACAGGTCTTTCTCACAAGCCAGCGCCGACCGCGCCATCTGCCCGCCGCCGGCGACGATGCCCATCAGCTTGAGGAACGGTACGGCACCCGCGAACACCGCTTTCATGTCCTTGCCCGCGTTTGCGACGATGTAGTCGACGCACTGCGCGGCTGCCTCGATTCCCGCGGCGAGCGTCGGCTGGATTGCACGAATGTTCTCGTTTCCGGAAGCGCCGAGCTCTTTCACGAACCTGTTCATCTCGGAAATGAGAGCCTTCGCGGTCGCGCCGCCCTCGCGCGCGATCTTGCGGCCGACCAGGTCGCCCGCCTGGATCCCGGTCGTCCCCTCGTAGATGGTCGTGATCCTCGCGTCGCGCAGGTGCTGCGCGGCGCCGGTCTCCTCGATGAACCCCATGCCGCCGTGGACCTGCACGCCCAGGGACGCGATCTCGATTCCCGTCTCCGTGCTCCAGCCCTTCACTACCGGAATCATCAGATCGATGAAGGCTTGATGCCTTTTACGCTCTTCGGGTTCCTTGCTTCTTGAAGAAAAATCCATTGCGGCCGCGACCACGTAGGCCAGAGCCCGCATGGCCTCGGTCTGCGACTTCATCAGCATCAGCATGCGCCGCACGTCCGGGTGCCGGATGATCGGCACCGTCTGCGCGCCCTCGACGAGGTCCTTGCCCTGCAGGCGCTCCTTCGCGTACGCGAGCGCGCGCTGGAAGGCGCGTTCAGCGATCGCCACGCCCTCGAGGCCGACGCTGAAGCGCGCGGCGTGCATCATGACGAACATGTAGGCGAGGCCGCGGTTTTCCTCGCCGACCAGGTAGCCGACCGCGTCCTCGAACACCATCACCGCCGTCGGGCTGGCGTGGATGCCGAGCTTGTGCTCGATCGACGCGCACTTCGCGCGGTTGCGCTCGCCGAGCGTGCCGTCGGGCTTGACGAGGAACTTCGGCACCACGAAGAGCGAGATCCCCTTGGTGCCCTCGGGCGCGTGCGGCGTGCGCGCGAGCACGAGGTGCACGATGTTTTCCGCGAGGTCGTGCTCGCCGTAGGTGATGAAGATCTTCTGGCCCGAGATGAGGTAGTGGTCGCCGGCTGGGGTCGCCCTCGTTTTCACCAGAGCCAGATCGGAACCCGCCTGCGGCTCGGTCAGGTTCATGGTGCCGGTCCAGGTCCCCGCGATCATCTTCGGCAGGTAGGTCTTCTGCTGTGCCTCGGTGCCGCAGAGCTCGAGGGCGTGGATCGCGCCCTGCGTGAGCAGCGGGCACAGGGAGAACGACATGTTGGCCGACGTAATGATTTCCTCGACCGCGGTGGCGACGAGCTTCGGCAACCCCTGACCGCCCCATTCAGGGCCGAAAGGCAGCGCCCCCCAGCCGCCCTCGACGTACTGCCTGTAGGCCTGGCGGAAGCCTTTGGGGGTCGCGACGGCCCCATCCTTCCATACCGAGCCTTCCTGGTCTCCTGAATAGTTCAATGGATCAAGAACTTCCGAGGCGAACTTCGAGGCTTCCTCGAGGATGGCGTCGACCGTATCCGGCGCCGCTTCTTCGCAGCCCGGAAGCTTCG
>DASSJA010000068.1:0-3672 GCA_035691445.1 Burkholderiales bacterium
GGCTGGTACGACGTATGCCGGCAGTACCTGCAGCCCGGCGGCAAGCGCTGGATCGGGCTGCCCCTGGGCTGCGCCGGGAACGCCTTCGTCTACCGCATCAGCCAGATGAAGGAAGCCGGATTCGAGTCGTTCCCGAGGGACACCGCGGGCTTCCTCAAGCTCGCCAAGGCGCTCAAAGCCAGGAACCATCCGCTTGGATTCGCGCTCGGCAACGCCACCGGCGACGGCAACACCTGGACGCACTGGCTGCTGTGGTCCTTCGGCGGCAAGCTCGTCGATGAAAAGAACAACGTGGTGGTCGACAGCCCGCAGACGCTGCAGGCGCTCGAGTACGCCAGGGAGCTGTACCAGACCTTCGTGCCGGGGACGCTCTCGTGGCTCGACCCGAACAACAACAAGGCGTTCCTCGACGACCAGATCAGCGTGACCGAGAACGGCATCTCGATCTACTACGCCGCCAAGACCTCGCAGGATCCGAAGATCAAGGCGATGGCGGCCGACATCGGCCACGCCAATCTGCCCATCGGGCCGGTCGGCAGGCCCACCGAGCTGCACCTGTTCTTCAACCAGATGATCTTCAAGTACACCAAGTACCCGAATGCGGCCAAGGAGTACCTGCGCTTCATGATGGAGAAGGAGCAGTACGAGCCCTGGCAGCAGGCGGCGATCGGCTACGTCACGCACCCATTGAGGGCCTACGAGAAGAACCCGATCTGGACGTCCGACCCCAAGCACACTCCCTACCGCGACTGCATGAAGATCATGCTGCCGAACAGCTACTCGGGCAAGCCGGGGTACGCCTCGGCGCAGTGCATGGCCGACTTCATCGTGGTCAACATGGTCGCCGACGCTGCCTCCGGCTCGAGCACGCCGAAGGAAGCGGCGCAGAAGGCGCAAAAGCGCGCGGAAAGGTATTACAAAATCTGACGCTGCAGAGGATTCCCCTCCTTGAAAAAGGAGGGGAGCCTCCATGCGCAACTTCCTCGACAGCCGAAACGCGCTGGGGCTCGCGTTCATGCTGCCGGCGGCGGCGCTCCTGCTCGTCTTCCTCACCTACCCGCTGGGTCTGGGGCTGTGGCTCGGGTTCACCGACGCGCGCATCGGCCGCCCCGGCCATTGGATCGGGTTCGAGAATTTCGAGTCGCTCTACGGCGATTCGCTCGCGCGCCTGTCGCTCTTCAACACGCTTTTCTACACGGTGGTCGCGAGCGTCGTGAAGTTCGGCCTCGGCCTTTGGCTCGCGCTGCTGCTCAACCGCCATTTGCCCTTCAAGGCCTTCATCCGCGCGATCGTGCTCCTGCCCTTCATCGTGCCGACCGCGCTCTCGGCGATCGCTTTCTGGTGGATCTACGACGCTCAGTTCTCGGTCGTGTCGTGGCTGCTGGTGAAGATGGGCCTGATCGACCGCTACATCGATTTCCTGGGCGAGCCGTGGATGGCGCGCATGTCCACGATCGCCGCGAACATCTGGCGCGGCGTTCCCTTCGTCGCGATCTGCCTGCTAGCGGGGCTGCAGACGATCTCGCCGACGCTCTACGAGGCGGCGGCGCTCGACGGCGCGACCGATTGGCAGAAGTTCCGCCACGTGACCCTGCCGATGCTCACGCCCATCATCGCCGTGGTGATGACGTTCAGCGTCCTGTTTACGTTCACCGACTTCCAGCTCATCTACGTGCTCACGCGGGGCGGGCCGCTGAACGCCACTCACCTCATGGCGACGCTCTCCTTCCAGCGAGCGATCCCGGGCGGCAATCTCGGCGAGGGCGCCGCGCTCGCCATGGCCATGGTGCCCTTCCTTCTCGCCACGATCCTGTTCTCCTACTTCGGCCTGCAGCGCCGCACCTGGCAGCAGGGCGGAGGCGACAAATGACCGGGCAGATCGGGGATTCCGCGGGAATGCAATACCTCGAATCGCGCACGCGCCGCTGGGTGACGCTGTACCTGCCCCTGATCTGCTTTCTGGTGGTGCTGCTCTTTCCGTTCTACTGGATGGCGATGACCTCGTTCAAGCCGGACGCGGAGCTGATGAGCCGGGAAGCCAATCCGTTCTGGATCCACAGCCCCACCTTCGCGCACTTCGACAAGCTCCTTTTCCATACCTCCTACCCCGACTGGATGTGGAACACCATCGTCGTCTCGGTCGTCTCGACCTTCGCCTCGCTCGCCGCGAGCGTCCTCGCCGCCTACGCGATCGAGCGCCTGCGCTTCCGCGGCTCCAAGGGGACGGGCATGGCGATATTCCTCGCCTACCTCGTGCCGCCCTCGATCCTCTTCATTCCGCTCGCCACGGTCGTGTTCAAGCTGGGGTTGTTCGACACGCGCTGGGCGCTGATCCTCACCTATCCCACATTCCTCATCCCGTTCTGCACCTGGCTGCTGATGGGATACTTCCGCACCATCCCGTACGAGCTCGAGGAGTGCGCGCTCATCGACGGCGCCACCCGCTGGCAGATCCTGACCAAGATCGTCCTGCCGCTCGCCGTGCCCGGCCTGATCTCGGCCGGCATCTTCGCCTTCACCCTCTCGTGGAACGAATTCATCTATGCGCTCACTTTCGTGTCCTCCTCCGAGGTGAAGACCGTGCCCGTGGGCGTGGTCACCGAGCTCGTCGAGGGCGACGTCTACCACTGGGGCGCGCTCATGGCGGGCGCCCTCCTCGGCTCGCTGCCGGTCGCGATCCTGTATTCGTTCTTCGTCGAGTACTACGTCTCCGGCATGACGGGCGCGGTAAAAGAGTAGAAAGCCACGCCCTATGGCCAGGAAAAAAAAGCCCGGTCTGCGCAGCGCCAAATGGTTCGGCCGTGACGATATCTACGGCTTCATCTACCGCAGCTGGGTGAAGAACCGCGGCGTGCCTCAGGACCAGTTCGACGGCCGGCCGGTAATCGGCATCTGCAACACCTGGTCGGAGCTCACGCCCTGCAACACACACTTCCGCACTCTCGCCGAGCACGTGAGAAACGGGATCCTCGAGGCGGGAGGCTTCCCGCTCGAATTCCCGGTGATGTCGCTCGGCGAGACGCTGATGCGCCCCACCGCGATGCTCTACCGCAACCTCGCCAGCATGGACGTCGAGGAGTCGATCCGCGCCAACCCGCTCGACGGCGTGGTGCTGCTCATGGGCTGCGACAAGACGACGCCTTCGCTCGTCATGGGCGCCTCGAGCGTCGGGCTGCCGACCATCGGCGTCTCCGGCGGTCCTATGCTCTCGGGCAAGTACCGCGGCGCCGACATCGGCTCGGGAACGAACGTGTGGTCGATGTCGGAGGAGCTCCGCGCCGGAAAGCTCACGCTCGAGGAATTCCACGTGGCCGAGTCGTGCATGCACCGCTCGCACGGCCACTGCATGACCATGGGGACAGCGTCGACGATGGCCTCGATGGTCGAGGCGCTCGGGCTCGGCCTGCCCGGAAACGCGGCGATTCCCGCGGTCGATGCGCGGCGCAACGTGCTCGCGCGCGCGGCGGGAAGGCGCATCGTGGCGATGGTCGGCGAGAACCTCGGCATCGGGAAGATACTGACGCGAGCGGCCTTCGAGAATGCGATCCGCGTCAACGCCGCGATCGGCGGCTCGACCAACGCCGTTATCCACCTCATCGCCATCGCCAGGCGCGTCGGCGTCGATCTCGCGCTCGATGATTTCGACCGCCTCGGCCGCGGCGTGCATACTCT
>DASSJA010000069.1:0-9313 GCA_035691445.1 Burkholderiales bacterium
AGCTCATAGCGCCGCCGGGCAGCGTCGTATTCGCCTTCGACGTCCAGGACCGGAGTGCCGGCCTGGTCGTACCACAGCATGAACTGCGACAGGTCCGAGCCCGAAGCGTCGGCCATCGCCTGCACGAAATCATCGCAGGTCACGGCCTGCCCGTCGTGGCGCGCGAAGTACAGGTCCATGCCCCTGCGGAAATCGGCCGCGCCGATCAGCGTGCGGATCATGCGCACCACCTCCGCTCCTTTCTCGTACACGGTGCTCGTGTAGAAATTGTTGATTTCCATGTACGAGGCCGGGCGCACCGGGTGCGCCATCGGTCCCGCGTCCTCGGCGAACTGCACCGCGCGCAGGCTGCGCACTTCCCGGATGCGCTCGACCGGACGCGAGTACATGTCCGCCCCGAATTCCTGATCGCGAAACACGGTGAGGCCCTCCTTGAGGGAGAGCTGGAACCAGTCGCGGCACGTAACGCGATTCCCGGTCCAGTTGTGGAAGTATTCGTGGGCGATCACGCGATCGATGGCGAGGTAGTCTCCGTCGGTGGCGATGTCGGGGCGCGCGAGCACGTACCGGGTGTTGAAGACGTTGAGGCCCTTGTTCTCCATCGCGCCCATGTTGAAATCGCCGACCGCCACGACGGAGTAGTTGTCGAGGTCGACCTCCAGCCCGAAGACGTCCTCGTCCCATTTCATCGCGCGCTTGAGCGCCTGCATGGCGAAGCCGCATTGGTCGAGCTTGCCCGGGTCGACATAGATCGCGAGGCGCACCTGGCGCGCGGAACGCGTCACGAATCGGTCCTCGAGCCTGTCCAGCTTCGCCGCAACCATGGCGAAGAGATAGCAGGGCTTGGGAAACGGGTCCTGCCACCTCGCCCAATGGCGCCCACCGCCTTCGTCCCCGGTCGCGACGAGGTTTCCGTTCGACAGCAGGACGGGGCACTTTCCGCGGTCGGCGTGGATCGTCACCGTGTACTTCGCCATCACGTCGGGCCGATCGATGAAGTAGGTGATCCGCCGGAAGCCTTCGGCTTCGCACTGCGTGAAGAATCCGCTCTCGGCCTCGTACAGCCCCGTGAGAGTCGTGTTCTTGCGCGGTTGAATCCTGCAGACCGTTTCCAGGACAAAGTCCGCAGGCGCCCTGGCGAGGCTCAGGTGCGAGTCGCCGAGGGTGTAGTCGCCCGCTTCGAGCCTCCTGCCGTCGAGAATCGCCGAGTCGAATTCGAGCTCTTCGGCGTCGAGCACCAGCGGCGCGCCAGAATCGGGCGCCTTCCGATTACGCGACACCGACAGACGGGATCGGACGCGCGCATGGTCCTCGAACAATTCGATGTCGAGCTCGACGGTCTCGATGAGGAACGCGGGGGGCGCGTAGTCCTGAAGCCGGACCGGAACGGGTGCGGGATCGCGCATGTTTGCGCGCTTCTCGGCGACATCTCAGATGAGGCGCCGGTCCTCCCGCAGCATATCGGCGCACTCCCCGGCTGTCGTTGGGACGGAGAAACGGTAGCCCTGGATCTCGTCGCAGCCGTTTGCGGCGAGGAGGTCGAGCTGCTCCTGCGTCTCGACTCCCTCGGCCACGACCTTGAGCTTGAGGCTGTGAGCGAGACCGATGATCGCGAGCGTAATCATCGCGTCTTCCGGGTCGCTGGTGATGTCGCGGACGAACGAGTGGTCGATCTTCAACGCGTCGATCGGGAAGCGCTTGAGGTAGGCCAAGCTCGAGTAGCCCGTTCCGAAATCGTCCACCGAGATCTTTACGCCCGATTCCTTCAACCCCCGCAGCGTGCGCGCCGCACCCTCGGGATCGCTCATCAGCAGCGATTCGGTGAGCTCGAACTCGACGAGCGACGGGTCGACGCCCGACTCGCGCAGGACGTGCCTCACGGTCGCTTCGAAATCCTTCTGCTGGAATTGGCGCGCCGACAGGTTGACCGTCAGGGGCTTCACGGGGAGCCCTTCGCGCTGCCACGCCCGGATCTGCGCGCATACCTCCCGCAGCACCCATTCGCCGACCGGCACGATCAGGCCCGCGTCCTCGAGAACGGAGACGAATTCTCCGGGCAGGATGAGACCCTTCTCCCGGTGCTGCCAGCGCAGCAGCGCCTCGAAGCCGCAGATGCGGCGGCTCTTCAGGTCCACCTTTGGCTGGTAGTGGAGGAGAAACTCCTTGCGATCGATGGCGCCTCGCAGCGCCGCCTCCATCTGGACGCGCGCGAGGGCGCGCTCGTTCATCTCGCGGGTGAAGTACTGGTAGGTGTTGCGCCCCTGCTCTTTTGCGCGGTACATGGCGGTGTCCGCGTTCATCACGAGCGCCTCGGGGTTGTCCCCGTCCACCGGGAACAGCGTGATGCCGATGCTCGCGCTCACGTAGGTGTCGTGCACGTCGAACCTGAACGGTTGGGAGATGGCATCGAGAATCTTCTGCGCCACGACACCCGCGTCCCCTGGTTTCGCGAGGTCCGACACGATCGCGCCGAACTCGTCTCCCCCGAACCGGCCCACCGTGTCGCCGCTGCGCACGCACTGGGAGAGCCTGTTGGCGGCTTCCTGGAGCAGCTTGTCCCCGGCGCTGTGGCCCTGAGTGTCGTTCACCAGCTTGAAACGGTCGAGGTCGATGAAGAGCACCGCCATCGGGCTGCCGGTGCGGCGCGCGTGCGCCATCGTCTTGAGAAGCCGGTCGTGAAAAAGGTGCCGGTTGGGGAGCCCGGTCAGGGAATCGAACTGGGCCAGGCGCTCGAGGCGCTCTTCGGCGTTCTTGCGCTCGATCGCAACGGCGAGGATGTTCGCCACGCTCTGCAGAAAGCTCGCGTCGTCCTGGCCAAAGTGGCGTTCATTGCGCGCGTGCGCGCTCAGGATCCCGAACGTGCCGGCGGTCCCGAAAATCGGGACCTGGATGCCGCTGCGCACGCCGAGCTTCAGCAGCGGGGATTCCGGAAATCGTTCGTCCCTGGGCAAATCGTCGATGATGAGCGGCTCGCGATGGGACAGCACGTACTCGAGGCGGCCTCCGGGGCGGATGCTCACCCCGTCGCTCGATTTCATTTCCTCGGGCCAGCCCGATGCGGTCTTGATCTGCAGGCGCTTGCCGTCGCGGTCGAGCTCGAGCACCGTGCAGTAGTCCGCCTTCAGCGAAATGACGACCAGCTCGACTGCGCGCTTGAGCACGTCCTCGACGTCGGTGCTCGCGAACGCCTGCTGTCCGAATTCCGCGATCAGGCGCTGGCGCATCGCCTGGTTGTGGATCCGCTCTTCGGCCTGCTTGCGCGAGCTGATGTCGGCCATCGCTCCGATCATCCGCACCGCCTGCCCCGAGCCGTCGCGGATCACCTGGCCGCGGTCTAGCACGTGAATGTAGACGCCGTCCCGATTCCGGAAGCGGTACTCGTCGCTCCAGTTCTCGCCGCCGGACCCGATCATGCGGTGCACGCCGGCGATCACCCGTCCCTGGTCGTCCGGATGTATGCCCTCGTACCAGGAGTGAATGCTGCGGTCGCTGGTCTCACGCGGGAGGCCAAACACCTTGGTGTAGTTCTCGTTCCACCAGATCTCGTCCGTGACGAGGTCCCAGTCCCAGATCACGTCGTTCGTTGCGCGCACCGCCATGTCGAAGCGCTCGTTGCTCTTGCGCAGCGCCTCCTCCTGCGCGATCCGCTCGCGAATGTCGCGCGCGGTGGCGACGATGATCCAGCTGTCCCCCGAACGCATCACGCGCCGCCTCGATTCGAACGGCAGGCTCGAGCCATCCTTGCAGCGGTAGGCGCTCCTCACTTGCTGCATCGCGCCGGTCGCTATCATTTCGTCGTAGGCTTTCTCGAACTGCTCGCGCTCCATGGGAAGGATGTCGTACGGGGCCATCTTGAGGAGCTCCTCGCGCGAATAGCCCAGATTCCTGCACACGGCCGCGTTCACGTCGACGAAGCGGAGGGTCTTGCGGTCGATCAGAAGGATCATGTCGTCGGACATGTCCATGGACGCCCGGAAGCGGCGAAGCGCTTCCTCGCTTCGCTTGCTCTCCGTGATATCCCGGCCGATTCCGCGGTAGCCTCGGAAGCGCCCTTCGGAGTCGAAGATCGGCTTGCCGCTGATGCTCGCGATCTGCAGCTTGCCCTCCTGGTCGAGCCTGTGCCACTGCAGGTCGCGGAAAGGTCGGTGGGCCTCCAGCAGCGCGCGGTGGACCTCCCAGTCGGCCTCGGTCATATTGAGCGTGGGCAATTCCCAGCGCGCCTTCCCGATCACGGACTCAGGCACCCGTCCGATGCGGCGATGCAGATTGTCCGAGACCATGGTGAACCGGAAGTTCTCGTCCTGCTCCCAATACCAGTCTGAGGAGAGCTCGGTCAGGTTGCGGAACCGCTCCTCGCTCGCTCGCAGCACTTCCTCGGCCAGCTTGCGCTGCACGAACTGGCCGATCTGCGCGCCGATCACGTGGATGGCCTGCATCAGGCCCTCGTCGGGGTCCCGGATCTCGCGGCTGTTGAATGCAAGCACGCCGATCATCTTGCCTTCGGAATTCACCGGAAAAACGAAGGCCCCGTGCATCCCGGCCTCGATCGCTATGGTTCTCTGGGACACGCGCTCGTCCTGCGTGATGTCGGCGACCCACAGCGGCTCCCCCGTTTGCCATACTTTTCCGGCGATACCTTGGCCCGGCTTGTACGTGATCCCGCGCGAGCGTTCGATATACAGATCGAATTGCGGGCCGGGTTTGGCCCAGAATTCGGCGAAGCGCAGCAGCCCTGCTTCCTCGTCCACACGGAAAAAGCGTCCGCACTCCCAATCCTGCGCCTCGCAGACGGCGCGGATCACCGCGGCGAGAGCCGCGGAAACGCTGTCGGTTTCCGTGACGCAGAGCGCTACCGTGTGCTCCAGGCGCAGCAGCTGCTCGGCGCGCTTGGGCGCGACGATGCGCCGCGACGTCCCCGGTCGGATGCGTACGGAACTTCTCATTTAGCGTGGCAGTGTGGCATGACGCTCAAAGTCGCAGTCGCCTGCAAGCGCTACTCCTCCCATTTTTCACGTCTGGCCGCGCATTGGCCTGCGTCCCGAAACCGGGCATCGCGACGAGTGCTACCGCATGACCTGATTCCGCCCCGCATGCTTGGCGCGGTAGAGCGCCTCGTCCGCGGCGCGGATGACCAGCGCGGGTCTGATGAGGGTGTCGTCTCGCTCGGCCGCGCCGATGCTCACCGTCACCGACAGCGTTTTTTCCGGAGGCCGTTTCGCCCGGAGGCGCGAGCCCGTCTCCCTCTCTCTGGGCCGATTCCCTCCACGCACGGCTATTTTATAGCCCTCGATGTCCTTCCGCAGTTTTTCGAGGTGGGGCAGCGCCTGGCCGAGCGTGCGCTCGGAGAACAGCACGCAAAACTCCTCGCCGCCGTACCGGTACGACACCCCCCCTCCCTCGATCTTCGCCAGACGGGCTGCGACCAGCTTGAGCACCTGATCGCCGACGTGGTGGCCGTGGGCGTCGTTGAACTGCTTGAAATGGTCGACGTCGATCATGGCGATCACGTAGACGGGGCCGAGCCCCGTGAGGCGCTCCTCGAGGGCGCGGCGGCTGGGCAGGTTGGTCAATTCGTCGCGGAACGCGAGACGGTGCGATTCCTGCAATACGGCCGCGAGCAGTATCACTCCGGCCGCCGACATGAACGCGCCGAAGACTCCCGGCCGCTCCCGCCACTGGCACGCGATCGAGAACGCGACGAGCGCGGCAGCGATCCCGATATCGACCGGCCGCGCCTCCCTGCGCAGCTCCTTGGGCCCCCGCCGGGGCCAGGCCCTCGTCAGCGCGGCAAGGAACGCCGCTGCGAGCACCACGAGCGCCACCGGCGGAGTCGGCGGCGAGCGCAGCGACCAGTGAGCGAGCACGTCTCTCCAGCCCGTTCCCGAGAGGTCCGAGCGCCCGGCGTTCGCGATCCAGGTCACGATCAGGATTTCCGCCAGCCCCAGGAGAACCCAGCGATAATTTCTATGCTGGACCACGCCGCGCTCCGGAAAATAGGTTGCCAGCAGCACGTTCAGCGGAACGAGCACGGCGACCGCCGTGAATACCGCCTTGACCGCGAAGCTGCCCGGGCCGAGTTCCGAGGCCACCGTCAATCCGGCCTGAGCCGCGAGGAGCGAGACCAGCGTAATGAGCGCGCGGCCGCGGTTGAACCAGGCGCTGATGGCGACGCCGAGCAGCAGCACGATGTACGGGCCGACGACGATCAGGCCGGACAGGGAGGATGGGAGCGTCGGGGGGGTCACGACCGCGAGTGTCGCGACGAGCAGGATCACGGCGGGCGCCGCGACGGGGCGCAGGATCTTGGGCAGGTTCGGCCGCGCCCCCGGAATGCCTCGAATAATTCCTTGATTCGCTTTAACTATCGTGATTTCCTTACCGCGGGACCCGGGTTTACCCGCTGGACGGCACCGCTGTCTCCCGTTTAGCCTCCGGTGTTCGCGGTGGCGCCATCGAAAAAGCGTCAGAATTACAGATTCCGCAGGCAAGCACAATGGATGTATTTACGGTCGGGAGCTCCATGGAAGATTTCGGACGCAGGCGTGAGGACTGGGTGATCGCAGAATCCCCCTTGATGCTGGGCATAGTCACGCCGGACATGAAGTTGCAGAACCTGAACCGGACCTGGGAGAAGCTCCTCGGATACCCGCGCGCATCGCTCATCGGCAAGCCCCTCACCCGCCTCATCGACCCGGGCGAGCAGGCGAGCGCGCTGGTCCTGGTGAACACGCGCGGCGACGACGCGAAGCCGGTCGAGTTCTCGCTCAAGTGCAGCGACGGGTCTTACCGGTGCTTCGAGTGGGAGCGGCGGCCCGCCCGCGAGGGAGAGGGCGCATTCATCAGCGGGCGGGACATCACCGAACGCAAGAAAATGGAGACGACGGCGAACCTGCAGAAGTATTTGCAGGCGAAAAAGGCCGAGCGCTCGGCCTGACGCGCGGGCCCGGCGAAGCTACGCCGCCGCGGGCAGGCTCCGGTCCTCCAGAAAACTTCTCAGGATGTCCGCGGTGTGTCCCGCAGAGACGATCAGCTCTTGCGGGGCGCCCCGCGCGACGATTCGTCCCCCCGCTTCGCCTCCTTCCGGACCGAGGTCGACGATCCAGTCGGCCTCCGCGATGACGTCCAGGTTGTGCTCGATCACCACCACAGTATTGCCCGCGTCCACGAGGCGGTGCAGCACGCGCAGGAGCTTCTCGACATCGGCCATGTGGAGACCGACGGTGGGCTCGTCCAGGACGTAGAGCGTCTTGCTGTCGGCACCGCCCCGGCCCGGGCGCGACGCGGCATTGCCCCGTGCATCGAGGCGTACTTTGGCGAGCTCGGTGACGAGCTTGATTCGCTGGGCTTCGCCGCCGGAGAGCGTCGGGCTCTGCTGGCCGAGCGTCAGATAGCCCAGGCCCACGTCCTGCAATAATCTCAGGGCGTGATGGGTCGAAGGGTGCGCGGCGAAGAAATCCGCCGCTTCGTCCACGCTCATCGCCAGCACCTCGCCGATGGATTTTCCCTTCCAGCGCACGGTCAGCGTCTCGGGATTGAAGCGCGCGCCCGTGCAGGACTCGCAGGTGACCTTTACATCCGGCAGGAAGCTCATCTCGATTTTCTTGATTCCCTGGCCCTCGCAGGCCTCGCAGCGTCCGCCCTTGGTGTTGAAGGAGAAACGGCTCGCGCTCCAGCCGCGCATGCGCGATTCGTTCGCCTCGGCGAACACGCGCCGGATCGCGTCCCAGAAGCCGACATAGGTCGCCGGACAGGAGCGCGGCGTTTTTCCGATCGGCGTCTGGTCGACTTCGAGCACCCGGCCGACGTTCTCCGCGCCCCGGATCGCGCGGCAACCGGACAGCGGCGCGTCTTTTCCCTTCCTGTGCTCGCCGACCCTCTCCTGGAGATTCCGGTAGAGAATGTCGCGAGCGAGCGTCGATTTGCCCGAGCCCGAAACGCCGGTGATCACGCTGAGTCTCCCGAGCGGCAGGCGCAAATCGATGTTTTTCAGGTTGTGCAGCGAGGCGCCTGCTATCTCCAGCGAAGGCGTGCCGCGCGCCACCGGGCGCGGCGGATGCAGCGGATGCATGAGCGGATGCTTCAGAAACCTCCCGGTCACCGATTCGGCGTTTCGCGCGAGATCCTCTGCCGAGCCGGCGGCAATCACGCGGCCGCCCCGCTTTCCGGCACCCGGGCCGAGGTCGATGACGTGCGACGCGCGCCGGATCGTGTCCTCGTCGTGCTCGACCACGACCAGCGTGTTGCCCTTGGCCTGGAGGCTCTCGAGCGTGTCCAGCAGGATCCGGTTGTCTCGCGGATGCAGGCCGATGGTGGGCTCGTCGAGGATGTAGCACACGCCGCGCAGGTTCGAGCCGAGCTGGGAGGCGAGGCGGATGCGCTGCGCCTCGCCGCCGGAGAGCGTCGGCGCCGCGCGGTCGAGCGTCAGATACGAGAGACCCACCTGATCGAGGAACGAGAGACGCGAGCGCAGCTCCGAGACGATGTCGCGCGCGATCGCGCCTTCGCGGCCGGAGAGCTCGATGCCGCGGAACAGCGCCTCGAGCCTGCCCACGGGCAGCGCGGCGAGCGCGGAGATCGAGCGTTCCTGCCAGCGCACCGCGAGCGCCTCGCGGTTGAGGCGCCTGCCCTCGCACGCGGGGCAGGTCTCGTCCACTTCCAGCCATTCGATCCAGGAGTCGAGCACGTGGTCCTCGGTGCCGGTCTTCTCGCGCTCCTCGTCCCATTCCACGCCGTCGAGCTTGAGGCCCGTGCCGTAGCACTCGGCGCACCAGCCGTGCTTGGAGTTGAACGAGAAAAGCCGCGGGTCGAGGGCGGCGAAGCTGCGCCCGCACGAGCGGCAGGCGCGCTTCGTGGAGAAGACGCGCTGCGGGAGATCGACTTCGACCCGGGCCGCCCGCGATCCTGTCCTGGCCTCCTGCAGGCGGTCGAGCCCCGCGAGCACGTGCACGACCCCCTTGCCGAATTCCAGGGCGCGGGCGAGCGCCCGGCGGATGTCGCTTTCGTTGTCGGCGGCGATGCGCAGGTCGGCGACGGGCAGCTCCAGGGTGTGCTCCTGGAATCGGGACAATCGCGGCCATGCGGCGGTCGGCAGGAACTCGCCGTCCGCCCGGAGGAATTCGCAGCCCTTGCCGCGCGCCCACCTGGCGAGATCGGTGTAATAGCCCTTCCTGTTCACGACGAGCGGGGCGAGCAGGCCGATGCGTTGGCCGCGGTAATCGCGCAGCAGGCGCGCCGCGATGGCGTCCTCGCTCTGCGGCTCGATCGGCACCTGGCAATCGGGACAGTACTGGAGCCCGAGCTTGACGTAGAGCAG
>DASSJA010000070.1:0-5910 GCA_035691445.1 Burkholderiales bacterium
GAAGGATGGGCGCGATCACGAGCGGAACGCCGAGAACGACGAGCGCCGCGAGCTTGGGGCTGGTGATCACGAGCATCACCAGGGCCCCGAGCATGATGAGCGTGTTCCGCAGCGCGAACGAGGCGGACGAACCGATCACGAGATCCAGGAGCGCGGTGTCGCTGGTGAGCCGGGAGATCACTTCGCCCGTGCGCATGGTCTCGAAGAATCCGGGCGACTGCTCGAGCAGGTGCCCGAACACCGCGCGGCGGATGTCGGCCGAAACGCGCTCGCCGATCCAGGACACCGAGTAGAAGCGCGTGTAGGTCGCCAGAGCAAGCACGCACACGATCGCGAGCAGCGCGAACAGCGCCGTGTCGAGCGACGCCGCATCGGCCCTGGAGAACCCCGCGTCGATCACGCGCTTCAGGCCCTGCCCCAGCACCAGAACGCAGGCGGCGGCGACCACGAGCGCGACACCTGCCAGCGCCATGCGCCCCTTGTAGGGCGCGACGAACCTCAGCACGCGCCTGAGCTGCCGGATGTCGCGGTTGGGGGGACGCTCGGGGAGGTTGTCGATCTGCCGCGCCACTGGGAGCTCCAGGCGCAAGCATACCGCGCCCCGAGCCTGCGGAGCGCGGACGCGCCCTGGCGCATCAAGTAGTGCTCGAAGCTCCCGAGTGAGAAGCGGCTGCGTGCGCCTGCATCAGGTGGCGCACCTGGCTGCCTATCGATCCTAGCCCGAATATCGCGAGCATTCCGCCGGATTGGGCCTCGAGCACGACCTCGCACTTGTGCTCCTCGGCGAACTGCACGATGGTCTCGGCCTGGTTCCCCACGAGCACGTGGTCCTCGTGCGGCACACCGGCCTCGTCGAGCAGCCGGATCGCGAGTTCGAGCACCCGCATGCCCGCGTCGCGGTGGAAGTCATGCAAGTCCCCACTGCCGAAAAAACGCGACACGTGGCGCGGCAGGGGACGTTGCACATTCAGCAGATGGATGCGAGCGGGCTCCCTGCGGTAGCGCGCGATGGCCTGCTCGGCCGCCCAGCCGGCGTCGCCGAGCGCGCTGATCGGAATGAGGACGTCTTTCATGGCCATGTCTCTCGGCTCAAGCCTGCTGAGCCGGCGCTTCCCGGGTTTCGGATACGGCGAGCTTTCTCTTGCCCAGCAGCTTGCCCACGACCACCACGATCAGCGCCCCGGCGATCGCCGCGACGAAGTACTTGTCGAGGAAGGCGAGATGGGATTCCACATATTCGTGCGTCGCTAGGTCGCCGATGACCATGTCGCCAGCGACGTAGCCGATCAGCGCCGCGCCTATGGTGACGAACACCGGAAAGCGTTCCATGAGCTTCATCAGCATCGCGCTGCCGAACAGGATCAGCGGCATGGTGATGAGCAGTCCGAGGAACAGCATGGCGTAATGCCCCTTGGCGGCGCCCGCCATGCCGAGCACGTTGTCCAGGCTCATGATGATGTCGGCGATGATGATGGTCTTCACCGCTTCCCAGAAATTGCTCGAGCCCTTGAGATCGTCGTCGCCGTCTTCGGGGAGGAGAAGCTTGATTCCGATCCACAGCAGAAGCACGCTGCCGACGAGCTGGAGGTAAGGCACGGTCATCAGCGCCGCGGCGAAAATCGTGAGGATCGTCATCAGCACCACGATGCCGGCGGTGCCGACGATGAAGGCCGCCTTCTGCTGCTTGGGCGGCAGCGAGCGGCAGGCGAGCGCGATCACGACCGCGTTGTCACCGCTCAGCACCACGTTGATCACCGCGATCTTGACCAGCGCCGTCCACATTTCCGGGTCGCTCAATGCTGCCCACATGCCGTGCTCCGTTTTTGAAGTTGTCGGAGCACACAAGGTACCGGCGCGGAATTACCCGCTTCTGTCGCGGGAGTTACGCACGGCTGTCCGCAGTCTTACGCGGGACTTTCGTGAAACTTACGCCAGGCTTACGGGTGCCTCGGGGAAGGAGACCGTGAAGGTGTTGCCGACGCCGTCGGTGTCGTCATCCAGGGAAATGTCGGCGTGATGCAGCGCGGCGATCTCGCGGACAATCGCCAGCCCCAGCCCGCTGCCGTCGGCGTGGCTGCCGAGCAGCCGGTGAAAGCGCTCGAAGACGCGCTGGCGCTCCTCGACAGGAATGCTCGGTCCGTCGTCGCTTATCGACACACGCGGACGCGGGTGCGGCAGCACGCGCACCGTGACCTTGCCGCCGCGACGGCTGTAGCGGATGGCGTTGTCGAGCAGGTTGTTGACGAGCTCGGTCAGGCGCATGGCGTCGCCTTTTATAGTGATGTGCCGCTCTGCGCCCTCGAAGCCGAGATCGATGTCCTTCTTGTAGGCTTCCGGCACCCACTCCATGGTCGTCTCGAACACCAGCTTGTTGAGGTCGAGCGGCGCCAGCTCGAGCTTCTTCACCGTGCTGGGCTCGTTGCGCGCGAGCGAGAGCAGCTGCGACACGAGGCGCGACATGCGTTCCACCGCGGTATACAGGTGCGCGAGCGCCTGCCGCGTCTGCGCCGGGTCGTCCTCGCGCAGCGCGACCTCGATATGCGCCTTCAGTCCCGCCACGGGCGTGCGCAGCTGGTGTGCCGCGTCGGCGATGAACCGGTTCTGGAAAGTCAGCACTTCATCGAGGCGCGCCATCAGGTCGTTGATCGCCTGCAGGAGCGGATGCACCTCGCCGGGGATGTCGGCCGGAGGCGCAACGGGACTCAGGTCGAGGTGCGAGCGCGCGGCCACCGCCTGCCGCAGGTGCCCCAGCGGCGAGAGCCCGCGCGCGACGCCCATCCACACGAGCAGCCCCGCGATGAGTATGAGGAGCAGCTGCGGCAGGATCACGTCGATGAAGATCTCCCGGGCGAGGGCGTGGCGCTTGACGAGGGTCTCGGCGACCTGCACTACCGCCGGCGGCCCGAACGATTCGGACTCCACCCCGGTGCGCAGCACCGCGAAGCGCACCCCGTCGCCGTGCAGCTCGCCGTCGTAGAAGCTCTGCGCGCCGGCGTGCGCCGCGCCGGGCTGCTCGAGCGTCGCGTCGCCTGCGACGAGGTCGCCCGCGGGGCTGTGCACCGCATAGTAGACCTTGTCGTACTGGTCGAGGAGCAGTGTCCGCTCGGCGTCGCTCTCCAGGTCCCAGGCGAGCTTCCCACCCGCGCGCTTGACGTGCAGCGCGAGCTCGCGCGCGATTTCCATTAGCTCGCTGTCGTAGACGCGGTCCGAAAGGCTCGCGGCGATGAACCAGCTCCCCGCCGCGTCGAGCAGAAAAAGCAGCGACAGCGGAATCAGCAGCCAGCGCAGGAGCTTCCCGCGCAGCGTCACCCTAAATCCGGTCATTGACCTTGGCGCTCGTTTACCTTGTCGCTCATCACCTTGTCCAGGAGGTAGCCCATGCCGCGCACGGTGCGGATGTCTACCCCGAAGGGCTCGAGCTTCTTGCGCACGCGGTGAACGTAGACTTCGATCGCGTTGCTGCCGACATCGTCGCCGAAGCCGAACAGGTGGTCGATCATCTGCTCCTTGCTGACCACGCGCCCCTGTCGCGAAAGCAGCAGCTCGATCACCGCCAGCTCCCGCGCCGAGAGCTCGATGGGCTCGTCTTCGTGGAAAAGACGCCGCGCGGCGGTGTCGAAACGCAGCTGCCCGTGCGTCATGCTGGTACCCGCGTTGTAGTGCCCGCGACGGATGAGCGCCCGCACCCGTGCCTCGAACTCGGGAAGATCGAAAGGCTTGGTCATGTAGTCGTCCGCGCCGAGGTCGAGCCCGGCGACGCGGTCCTCGAGCGTGTCGCGCGCGGTGAGGATGAGCACCGGCACGTGCGAGCGGCGGTCACGCAAGCGCCGCAGCACCGACATGCCATCGAGCTTGGGCAGCGCGATGTCGAGCACGACCAGGTCATAGGCGTTGGCGGCGAGCGCCCGGTTGGCATCCTCGCCGTCCTCGACGAGATCGACCGTGTACGCGGCCTGGTTGAGCGCGCGCGTCAGCGCCGCCGCCAACACGGTGTCGTCCTCGACCACCAGTATCTTCATCTCGCGCCCCGAAAAAACGCGGGATCATTATGAACGGAATCCCCGCCGGACGCGTCCTGCACCGGCTAGCCGCTCAATCGGCGTTCGAGCGCCGTGATCCAGTGCCTGACGGGCAGCTCCGTCCCGGCCGCGAGATGCGCCTGGCAGCCGATGTTGGCAGTGAGGATCATCTCCGGCCCGCCCGATGCCAGCGCGGTGAGCTTGCTGCGCCTGAGGTCCCGCGACAACTCCGGTTGCAGCAGCGAGTACGTCCCGGCCGAGCCGCAGCACAGGTGCGAATCGGTAACCGGGGTCAGTTCGAATCCCGCGCTTGCGAGCAGACGCTCGGCGACGCCCTTGATGCCCTGCCCGTGCTGCAGGGTGCAGGGCGGATGGAACGCGACGCGGCCGCCCTTTTTCGCAAGCAGCGGTTCGATGCGGTCGAACTCCGAAGCCATCACCTCGGCAATATCGCGCGTCATGGCGCTGATCTTCGCGGCCCTCTCCGCGTAGGCCGGATCGTTCCGGAGAAGGTGGCCGTATTCCTTGACGACGGCGCCGCAGCCGCTTGCGGTCATGACGATCGCCTCCACCTCGCCGCGCGCGATCGCAGGCCACCAGCGGTCGATCAGGGCGCGCATGTCGCCGAGGCCGCGGGCCTGGTAGCCGACATGAAAGCGCAGCGCGCCGCAGCAGCCGGCGCCTTCGGCTTCGATGAGCGAGATGCCGATGCGGTCGAGCACGCGCGCCGCGGCGGCGTTGATGTCGGGGGACAGCGAGGGCTGCACGCAGCCGGCGAGCGCCAGCATCTTTCTTGCGTGACGCGGCGCGGGCCAGGCGCCCGCCGCCGGAACCGAGGCGGGCACTTTCCCGGCGAGCCCGGCCGGAAGGAGCGGCCGCGCAAGGCGGCCGAGCCTGAGGAGCAGCGCGAACAAGGATCGCCGCGGCACGACCTCGGCGAGGACGCGACGCATGAAGCTCTCCCGCGCGGGGCGCGCCGTCTTCTCCTCGACGAGCTTGCGTCCGATGTCGAGCAGGCGCCCGTACCGCACCCCGGACGGACAGGTGGTCTCGCAGGCGCGGCAGGTGAGGCAGCGGTCCAGATGCAGCCGCGTCCTGTCGGTGATTTCGTGTCCCTCGAGCGCCTGCTTCATCAGGTAGATGCGGCCGCGGGGTCCGTCGTTCTCGTCCCCGAGCAGGAGATACGTCGGGCAGGTCGCGGTGCAGAAACCGCAGTGCACGCACTTGCGGAGAATGGCATCGGCCTCGCGCCCCTCGGGCGTGTCCCGGATGAAATCGGCGAGCGCGGTCTGCATCAGCGAAGTTCCGTCATAGCTCCGGATACATGCGGCCGCGGTTGAAGATCCCCTGCGGATCGAACTCGCGCTTCAGCTCCTTGTGGATCTTCATGAGCGCCGGCGCGAGCGGATGAAAGACGCCGGTCGACTTGTCTCCGCCGCGGAAGAGCGTGGCGTGGCCGCCGGCGCGCTTTGCCGCCTCGCGCACGGAGCGCGCGTCGGCGTGCGAGAAGAGCCAGCGCAGCGCCCCGCCCCATTCGATCAGCAGCTCGCCCTGGAGCCTGAGCGGCGGCGTGGTCGAGGGCACCGAGAGGCGCCATAGCGGGGCATCGTTCCTGAAAAACCGGTCTGCATGCTCGCGAACGCCGCTCCAGAAGCGCCGCGCCTCCCCGTCCTCCACGCGCGCTCCACCGATTTTCCGGGACGCTTCCCCGACCGCAGCGGCCGCACCCGACAGCCGTATCGCCAGGACGCCGTCGTTCCACGCGCTCGCACTGACCGGCAGAGGCTTCCCCGCCCAGCGGTTGAGCTGCTCTATCGCGCGGTCCTCCGGCAGCTCGAGCCTGAGCGTCGCCTCGGAAACCGGGAGCGGCAGCGCCTTGAGCGACGCTTCC
>DASSJA010000071.1:0-3475 GCA_035691445.1 Burkholderiales bacterium
CGATGAACGGCGCAACGAGCGCGGCAAGCGCGAAGATCAGCTGCAAGAAACGCTTCCTCATTTTCCTCTCTCCTCTTTTGATCACTTCCTTCGCGCGGGGCGGCTTGGTCTGCGCTTCGCCCTCCTGCGCGCCCGCTTCCCGGGCACATAACCGATCGCTTCGACCTCGAGCCCGCAGTCCAGGGGTGTGCGCCCCGCCTGGATGCGCGTCCTCGCGGGCAACGTCTCGGGGCTGGTGAAGTAGGTGCGATAGATGCGGTCGAACTGCTCGGCGTCGCGCTGGTCGCGCAGCCACACGATGACCTTCAGCAGGCAGTCCATGTTCGATCCGGCCGCCTCGACCAGCTTCTTCAGATTGTCCATCACCAGCCGCACCTGCTCCGGGAAGGGCGGATTGGGAAACGGTGGAACGGGCAGGCCTTTCTCCCGCGCTTCCCTGAGCGCGTTCGAGTATGCCTCGTCGAACGGCGGCAGCCCGGAGACGAAGATCAGGTCGCGGTGGCGCACGCACAGGTTGAACGGCGCGTTGGTGGACGGGAGGCCCGCGTCGTAGACGTGTTTTTCGGATCGCGCCGGCATGAATCTCCCCAGACGAAATAGTAACCGATTCCCGGCCCGTCTTCGCCCGTCCGCGATGGCCCACAAACGCCGAGGGCACAGCGAGCTGATACGTCCGCTCCTTGCCGGGGACGGCGCGGTCGCCGGCGAGGGCACCCGCAAGGCAGTCGGCCGGGAAAGTCACCTAGAGGACTGAAATCCCGCAGGCCGGCCCGGGTCTGTCTAAGTGCGTGGCCGCCGCTGTTGCGGCGGCCGCGCGGTCGTGCGCTCACGACTGATAGAATCCGATTCGCACCCGAAGATGAGCGCCGCCGAAAGTTTCCGAACGCGTATTTCGCGCCGCAGCTGGCTCAAGCTCGCCGCGGCGCTGTCGCTTGGAGAAATGATGCCCCCCGCCCGCGCCGCCGATTCGACTCTGCAGCGTCCCATCCCGAAAACCGGGGAAATGATCCCGGCCGTGGGGCTCGGCACCTGGCAGGTCTTCGACGTCGCCGGAGACGCGACCGAGACAGCCCAGGCCCGCGAGACCCTCAAGATATTCGTCGCGCTCGGCGGCCGCGTGATCGACAGCTCGCCCATGTACGGCTCTTCGGAATCGGTGACCGGCGAGCTCGCCGACGAGCTCGGCATCAAACCGAAGCTCTTCGTCGCCACCAAGGTCTGGACGAGCGGCAGGCAGGCGGGTATCCGGCAGATGGAGGACTCGATGAGGAAGCTCCGCGTCGAGCGCCTCGATCTCATGCAGGTGCACAACCTGGTGGACGCGGGGACGCATCTCGCGACGCTGCGCGAGTGGAAGAAGGCGGGGCGCGTACGCTACATCGGCGTGACGCATTATCACTCCGGCGCGCACAGCGAGCTCGAGAGATACATCAAACCCGGAGACATCGACTTCGTGCAGGTGAACTACTCGCTGGCGGAGCCCGAGGCCGAGCGGCGGCTGCTCTCCGTGGCCGCGGAGAGCCGCACCGCGGTGATCGTGAACCGGCCCTTCGCGGAAGGAGCCATGTTCCGCCGAGTGAGGGACAAGCCGCTGCCCGACTGGTCCAGGGAGATCGGCTGCGCGAGCTGGGCCCAGTTCTTCCTGAAATGGATCCTCGCGAATCCGGCGGTGACCTGCGCGATCCCGGCGACGCGCAATCCGAAGCACGCGGCGGACAACCTCGGCGCCGCCCTGGGCCCGCTTCCGGACGAAGCCTTGCGCCGCAGGATGGCCGCCCAATTCAAGACGTTATAGCGCAGCGCCGCGGGCCGGGGCCGCGGGCGGGTGATCCGCGGCGCCGATGCCGTACCGAACCGGAACAGCGTGCGCACCCTCTACCTCCTCATCTTCATCACCCTGCTCAACCACTCGGTGTTCGCGGGGACGCGCGTATCGGCGTCTCTCTATGCGATTCACCTGAACGCGACCCCGTTCACCGTCGGCGTGCTCATGGCCCTGTACGCCCTGCTGCCGATGCTGTTCGCCGTCAGCATGGGACGCATGACCGACCGTGTCGGCGCGCGGGTGCCGATGCTGGTCGGCTCGGTCGCGATCGCAGCCGGAGCGATTCTTCCTTTCCTGTGGCGGGACCTCGCCGCGCTCTATATCGCGAGCGTCCTGATCGGCTCGGGCTTCATGATGTACCAGGTGGCAGCCCAGCACATCGTGGGCTACATCGGGCGGCCCGAGGATCGCTCGATGAACTTCAGCCTGAGCGCCCTGGGGTTCTCGATCTCCGGATTCACCGGGCCGATGATCGCCGGCTTCGGGATCGACGCTTTCGGCCACGCTGCCACCTTCGCCGCGCTCGCCGCGTTTCCGCTCCTGCCGATCGCGGTGCTGGCGCTGGACAGGTTGCGCCTGCCGCAGCCGCCCGCTCACGCGTCCCCGCTCGATACCGGCCGCAGCGTCGCCGATCTGCTGCGCCACCGCGACCTGCGCCCGGTGTTCATCACGAGCGGGCTCCTCGCCGCGGCCTGGGACATGTTTACGTTCGCGATACCCATCTACGGCTCGCGCGTCGGCCTGTCGGCGTCGAGCATCGGTCTCGTGTTCGGCACGTTCTCGATCGCGACGTTCCTGATCCGCGGATTGCTCCCGACGATATCGCGGCGGCTGAGCGCCTGGCCTCTCCTGGCCGTGTCGCTCGCCATCGCGGGCGCTTCTTTCTTCCTGTTTCCTCTCCTCGAGCGCGCCGCTTTCCTGATGGCGATCGCGTTTCTCCTCGGCCTCGGGCTCGGCATGTCCCAGCCCATGGTGATGTCACTGCTGCATGACACGGTGCCGCGAGGCCGTGTTGGCGAGGCGATAGGGGTGCGCATGACCCTGGTCAACATGAGCCAGATCACGATACCGCTGCTGTTCGGCGCCCTCGGCACGGCCCTCGGCATGCTGCCGGTCTTCTGGGCAACGGCGCTCCTGCTCTCCGGCGGAAGCTTGTACGCCCGCCGCCGCAGGTAGAATTCCCCCATGGATCTCGCTGCCCTGCGCCAGGAGTACATGCGGGCTGGATTGCACGAGAAGGATCTCGAAGCGGATCCGCTCGCGCAGTTCGGCAACTGGTTCGAGGAAGCCCTGCGCTCCGGCGTCGCCCTGCCCAACGCGATGACGCTGGCGACGGCGACGAAAAAAGGGCGTCCTTCGGCGCGCGCCGTGCTGCTGAAAGGGTTCGACGAGCGCGGCTTCGTCTTCTATACGCACTACCGCAGCCGCAAAGGCCGCGAGCTCGAGGAAAACCCCCAGGCGATGCTGCTTTTCTGCTGGGAGGAGCTGGAGCGGCAGATCGGCATCGAGGGCCTGGTCAGCCGCGTCTCCGCCGCCGAGTCCGACGACTATTTTGCGAGCAGACCCCTGGGGAGCCGGCTATCGGCGATCGTCTCGCCGCAAAGCGAGCGCGTGACGAACCGCGAAGCGCTCGAAATTCTCCTGGAGCAG
>DASSJA010000072.1:0-2803 GCA_035691445.1 Burkholderiales bacterium
GTCAATTCGGGCTTGTTGCGGGCCTGCTCGGCCTTGTTCTTGCCCGGAGATTTCGGGAACAGCGGGAATGCCATCGACGGGAAAGCCTGCCCTTCACGGGTAGCGGCCCCGAATTATGTCCCCTTCGACAGGGCGCAACAAGGCGGCGGGCCGGCGAGTCCCGTCCGCAAGCTGAACCTGGGCGGCAACCTATGCGCGAGCGAGATTCTCCGCGGCGAATTCCCAGTTCAGCAGCTTGTCGATGACTGCCTGCAGGTAGTCGGGGCGACGATTCTGGTAGTCCACATAGTAGGCGTGTTCCCAGACGTCGATCGTCAACAGCGGCGTCTGACCCTTGGTGAACGGCACTTCGGCGTTGGGCGTGCTCACGATCTTGAGCTCTTTAGCCTTGCCGTCGCTTACCAGCCAAGCCCACCCGCTGCCGAATTGCTCGACGCCAACGGCCGCGAATTTCTTCTTGAGCGCCTCCAGACCGCCCAAAGCTTCGATCATCGCGGCAAGCTCGCCGGTCGGGCCGCCGCCGCCGCGCGGTTTGAGCGAGCGCCAGTAAAAAGCGTGATTCCATGCCTGGGCGGCGTTATTGAAGAGCTTCTTATGCTCCGGCTTGCCCGCGGTCGCCATGACGATGCGCTCGAGCGCTTGCCCCTCGAACTCGGTTTCGGCGACCAGCTCATTGGTCTTGTCGACATAGGCCTTGTGATGTTTGCCGTGATGCAGAGAGACGGTGCGCGCCGAGATGATCGGCGCCAGCGCGTCCTCGGGATAAGGCAGGCGCAGCAGCGCGTGGGGTGTTGCGGTTTCCAATGCAGCCAGTGTTGCCATGGTATTTCTCCATTTGTGGGCGCGTGATCCGCGTAAACCGCGGATGGGAGGATGGACATTCGACACCGCGGCGCATTCATAGGTGTCATAAGCCGCAAGCCAAGCTCGCCGGTGGCGAATTTCCGGTCGCGCTTGCTACAATCGTAGTCGACAGCGTGGCGCCCGGGGAGTTTCGTGCCGCGTACCTCGCCCGAGCCTGGTTTCGTCTTGAGTTTCGCTGGCGGCAGTTCGTTCCAGCAGGTGTGAGCAGTCAGGTTCCCGGCAGCTTCGTTGCCGGCAAGTTCGCGCTTTGTCTTTTCGTCCTACGAACGGCGCAAGGGGGAATCGATGAAAAATCCGCTCGACTCGCTATGGGGCACGATCATCTTAGGGCTCGTGCTCACGGTCATCCTGTATTTCGTCGTCAAAAGCCTGATCAGCTGAGGGAGGCCTCGCAATGGACTACGTTCCCGCATTGGCAAGGTGGATCCATTTCATGGCCGGCGTGATGTGGATCGGCCTTCTTTATTACTTCAACTTCGTGCAGGTGGCGGCGCTCAAAGCCGCGACCGCCGACGGCACTGCCGCCGGCATCACCAAACACGTTGCACCGCGGGCCCTGCTCTACTTCCGCTGGGGTGCAGTGGTGACCTGGCTCGCGGGCGCGGCACTGCTGTCGGACAAGTTCGTCGACGCTTTCACGTTCCGCCACGGCATGGCAGGCATCGGCATGGGGGCCTGGCTGGGGACCATCATGCTGTTCAACGTGTGGGCGCTGATCTGGCCGAATCAGCAGAAGATTCTCGGACTGAAGCCGGCAACCGACGAAGAGAAGACCAAAGCGCGGCGGGTCGCTTTCCTCGCCTCGCGCACCAATACCGCGCTGTCGATCCCGATGCTGTTCTTCATGGCGGGGGGCTGGTCGCATCGGGCGCTGTTCTTCGGAATGTAGGGCGTCGGCAATGCGAAACAGGCAAGGTCGGGCTCTATTTTCGCTTGCGGCGGTCCGCGCTCGCGGCGAAGCAGCGCGCGAGGACGAGCGGAAGTAGAGCCTTACCCTGACAAAAACAAAACGGCCCGCTCGTCGGGCCGTTTCATTTCTGCGGCGTCTTTACCTGCCGCTCGGTCGTCTGTCCGTTGGCTCTCAGTTGAGTCTCAGTTTACGTTACAGCCGCCGCTGAAGTTGACGCTCCCGCTCGAAATCAATCGCCGTACAGCTTCTGCACCCGCTCACGGCGCTCTTGCGCCTCGAGCGACAGCGTGGCCGTCGGGCGCGCCAGCAGTCGCGGAATGCCGATCGGCTCTCCCGTCTCCTCGCAGTAGCCGTAGCTGCCGTCGTCGATCATGCGCAGCGACTTCTCGACCTTCTTGAGGAGCTTGCGCTCGCGATCGCGGGTGCGCAGCTCGAGCGTGTATTCCTCTTCCAGCGTCGCGCGGTCGGAGGGATCGGTCGTGATCTCGTTTTCGCGCAGATGCTGGCCCGTATCGTCGGCGTTGTTGAGGAGCTGCGCGCGAAGCTCGAGCAAACGCTGCTTGAAGAAGGCGAGCTGGGCTTCGTTCATATAGTCGCGCTCGGAGGCCTTGAGCAAATCCTCTTCGCTCAGGTCCTTGAGTTTCTTCGAGGCGCTCTTCGTTGCCATCTTGGTTGCCATCTTCGGTTGCCCTTGGTTTCCCTCAGTTTCCCTACGTTGCCGTCGGTTTCGGTTTTGTTGCGACACTCGTTCTGGCGTTCACTGCTCGCACGAAACCGGGAATTATAGCCCCAAGCCCGGTTTGCAAACCACTGTCGTCAGCGATTGGCAGTGGGTCAGTCTGACCCTCTACCCAGCGATCGAGCGGCGGGTCGGCCTTAGACTGACCCTCCCGCCGAGCGGCTCGGTCGGCCTCACCCGTCTGCCTTTTGTAGTGAACTGGCCGAGGGTTCGAAAACCCGACCGCTATAATCGACCGATTGTAAGAATTCCCGATGACATCCGTGACGCTCACGCTCACCCGGCCCGAC
>DASSJA010000073.1:0-6917 GCA_035691445.1 Burkholderiales bacterium
GACGGCAGATCCCACCAGGGCCTGAGCGCGGCTTGCGCGTAACCCACGTAGCGAGGATCGCCCTGCGCGTTGGCCAGGTCGAAATAGCGTTCGGCAAGCCGGAGTGCCGTGTCCCGCTTGCGCGGGTTCGCCGCCAGGTCCGCGCGCAGCTGTCGCAGCTCGCGGGCAACCGGGTCGCCGGGCTTGACGGGCAAATGCTCGAGCACGACGGAGTCGTCCCGCGGAACATGAGGCGCCGCCTGCGCGGCGAGCGCAAGCGCCGCGAGCGCGAGGACCCGCGCCAGGTCAGTGGCCGTGCCGATGATGGATGTCCGGATAGTGCTCATGGCTGTGGCTCAGGGGAGCATGCTCGTGAGAATGCGCGTGCGGCTCGGTCCCGTCCCAGGCGAAATCGTGCTCGTGGCGGTGATGCTCGTCGTGTGCGTGAGCATGCAGGTGGGTCAACGCCTGGTGCTCGTGCGCGTGCCGGTGACGCTCCGAGAGATGCAGCGCGACACCGGCGGCCATCAGAACCGACGCGAGCCAGAACAGCGGATCCGGCCTCTCCCCGAGCAGAGCGAACGACATTGCCGCTCCGATAAAAGGGGCGGTGGCGAAATACGCGCCGGTCCGTGCGGTCCCGAGCTGCCGCAGGCCCACCACGAAGAGCGCGAGGCTCACTCCATAGCCGAGCAGGCCGACCAGGGCTGCGGCCCCGGCGATTCCCAGCGGCGGTTGCGCCGCTCCGAGTCCCACGGACGCCCCGAGATTGACCGCGCCCGCCACCAGGCCCTTGACGCCTGCGATCCTGACGGGATCCCCCGCGGAAATCCTGCGCGTGAGGTTGTTGTCGAGGGCCCAGCACAAGCATGCGCCGGCAACCGCGAGCGCGGGCCAGACGCTCGGGATGGCGCCCGACGGCCAGCTCAGAACCGCTCCGCCGCATACGATGAGAAGCATTCCGAGCATCACGCGCCGATCGAAATTCTCTCCGAACGCAAACCACGCCAACAGCGCCGTGAACACTGCTTCCAGATTCAGGAGCAGCGACACCGCGGAAGCCGAGGCCGAGGCGAGTGCGAGCATCAGAAGGACCGGGCCGACCACACCGCCGGAGAAAACGGCGCCGGCCAGCCACTTGTAGTCGGCGGCCGCGAACCCTGGCCGCTCCGCCGCGCGCCCGATCCAGGCACGCGCCGCGATCCATAGACCGAGTCCCAGACCCGACCCCGCGTAGAGCAGACCCGCGAGCATGATCGGGCCGATCTCTCCCACCAGAAGTTTGGCGATCGGAGTGCTCGCCCCGAAGAGGGCGGCCCCGAGGAGGGCGCAGGCGATCCCCGCGTTCACCCGCCGACCCACGCGAGAGGCGGAGAACCCGTCGCAGCGCCGGACAGGGCCGCTCGGCCCGGGCGCTTCGAATCATTCGCACGCTCAACCATATATGCTAGGATACGCCGCGGTTGACCAGTATCCGGCGACCGGAGATTCTAACAACGCTCAGAGGAGACATTGAATGAAGAAGCTATTGTCGCTGTTGGTGGCCGCGGTCTTCGCGGTGTCGAGTGGATTCGCGCTCGCCGCGTCTCACGTCGGCGCGCAACCGATGAAGAAGGACGAAATGAAGAAAGATGAAATGAAGAAGGGCGGCGCCAAGAAGGGAAAGAAGGGCGCAAAGAAGGAAGCGAAGAAGGATGAAATGAAGAAGTAAGTTTTCCGAATCAGGAAGAAAGGGCAGGAGCGGTCTCCCTGCCCTTTTTTATTTTCCGGCCCGCCCGCTAGCCCTGCCCCGGGGCGGCCTCCTCGCGCTCGGCGATCTCCCTGCGGACCGCGGCCATGTCGAGCTCCTTGCCTTTCGTGATGACCTGTTCGAGCGCCGCGCCGGGCAGCGCCCCTGCCTGCGAAAACAGGATCACTTTCTCGCGAAAGAGCATGAGGGTGGGTATGGAGCGGATGTTGAACGATGCAGCCAGCTCCTGCTCGTCGTCGGTGTTGACCTTGCCGAACACGATATCGGAATGTTTTTCCGAGGCCGCCTCGAATATCGGAGCAAAACCCTTGCACGGGCCGCACCAGGGGGCCCAGAAATCGACGAGCACCATGTCGTTGCCGCTAACGACCTGCTCGAAATTGTCCTTGGTCAACGCAACCGTTGCCATGGGAAATCTCCGATTCGCGGAAGCGCGGAGTATAGCAGGGCGTCCTTCCCGGGAATCAGTGCAGCTTGACGCGGGGCTCGGTTCCCCGTCTGAGGAGTCGCGCGAGCGTGTCCAGGGCGACTCCGATGGGCCCGTGGAGCGCGTACAGGTGGAGCTTGTACAGCGACAGGTACATCAGGCGCGCAAACCAGCCCTCGACGCGATAGCTCTTGCCCGACAGGAATCCCATCAGCGATCCGATGGTGCTGTACTCGCCGAGCGATACCAGTGTTCCAAAATCGCGGTAGCGGAAAGCCGAGAGCGGCAGCCCCCGCACCCGTCGCGCGAGGGACCCGAGAACGTGGGAGGCTTCCTGGTGCGCGGCCTGAGCGGTAGGCGGCACCGATGGCCTGCCACCCTCGCGCGGGAGCGAGGAGCAGTCGCCCAGGGCGAAAATATCCCGATCTTGCGTCGTTTGAAGGGTCGGTAGCACCACCAGCTGGTTCAGGCGGTTGGTTTCGAGCCCGTCCAGGGTACCGAGGATGTCCGCCCCCCTGATTCCCGCCGCCCACACGGCAAGATCTGCGGGAAAGGAATGGCCGTTCCTGGTTTTCACCGCGTCCGCCGTGACCTCGACGACCTGCTCGGAGCACGCGACGCTCACGCCCAGGTCCTGAAGCGTCTCGGTGACCGCCTTTGCGACGCGCTCCGGAAGCATCGGCAGGATGCGCGGATCGGCGTTCAGGACCGTAACGTGGAGAAAGCGCTCGGGATCGATGTTCGTCAGGCCGTATGCAGCGAGCACGCGCGTGGTGTTGTGCAGCTCGGCTGCGAGCTCGATTCCGGTCGCGCCGCCGCCGACGATGACGATGCGAAGCCGGGCCGGCGCGCTCGCGGAGCGGTAGTTGGCTGCGATACAGGCGTTGATCAGACGCCGGTGGAAGAGGTCCGCCTCGGCCGTGGATTCCAGCGCAAATGCATGCTCCGCAACCCCGGGAACGCCGAAGGTATTCGCGACGCTTCCGACGGCAATCACCAGCGTGTCATAGTGCAATCGGCGCCGCGGGATCACCTCGGCTCCGCGCTCGTCGACCGTCGGTGCCACGGTGATCTCGCGGCGTGATCGGTCGAGACCCTCCAGAGCTCCACAGCAGAAATTGAAGTGGTGCCAGCGCGCCTGCGCGAGGTAGTCGAGCTGGTGCGCGTGGATGTCCATGCTGCCCGCCGCGACCTCGTGCAGCAGAGGCTTCCACACGTGAGTCTCGTTCTCGTCGACCAGCGTGACCGCGGCACGGCCCGTCCGCCCGAAGCGATCTCCGGCGCGGGTCGCGAGCTCGAGACCTCCGGCCCCTCCGCCGACGATGACGATATGGTGCGGATCGGTCATGGATTTCCGAACGAGGCAGAAAGGGACGCTGTTATGATTTTCGACGCAGATTATGCATGACTCGAGCAAGCCTTATCGCGGGCGCTTTGCCCCTTCGCCTACGGGACCGCTGCACTTCGGATCCCTGGTCGCCGCGGCCGGCAGCTACCTGGAAGCGCGCACCCGTGGCGGGAGCTGGGTCGTCCGGATGGAGGACCTCGATCGGCCGCGCGAGGCCCAAGGCGCCGCCGATGCGATTCTGCGCGCCCTCGAGGCGTACGGCTTCGAGTGGCACGGAAGCGTGATGCGGCAAAGCCATCGCGACGCGGCGTATCGCGCCGCATTGCAGCGCCTGGAGCGCCAAGGCGCCGTGTTTGCCTGCGCCTGCACCCGGAGGGAGATTTCCGACTCGACCCTCGGCGAGGCGGGCGGGCCCGTCTATCCGGGCACCTGCCGCGACGGCCCCCCGCCCGGTCGCCCCGCACGGGCGATCCGCGCACGCGTGAGCGACGCGGTGATCGGGTTCGAGGACCGGCTGCAGGGCCGGGTGGAGCAGAATCTGGCGAGCGAAGTCGGCGATTTCGTCGTGCGGCGCGCCGACGGCCTGTTTGCCTACCAGCTGGCCGTGGTGGTCGACGATTCCGAACAGGGCATCACCGACGTGGTGCGCGGCGCCGATCTTCTGGCTTCCACCCCGCGGCAGATCCTCTTGCAGCGCCTGCTCGGTTGCACGACCCCCGGATACCTGCATCTTCCCGTTGCCGTGAGCCGCACCGGCGAGAAGCTGAGCAAGCAGACTCGCGCGGTCCCGCTCGAGCCCGCCGAGGCGCCGCTTCAACTGTGGCGTGTGTTGCGCTTTCTCGGCCAGCAGCCGCCTGCGGGGTTGAAGACAGAAGGGATCCAGACCCTCTGGAACTGGGCGCTCGCCCATTGGCGAGGCGAAGCGATATCGCGGCGGCGCAGCATCCCCGTCGACGAGGAGTGACAGGCAAGGTCGGTGGTCACTGACTTTTCGGAAATTGTGTAAAGAAAACACAATATATCAATGTACTACATTTCTATATGTCTCCTTGTTGCGACGCACCAAATTTTTCTTGACACTTACTGCATTCTCGGTAGAATCGTATTTGCTGCGATGCAATATAACGATCTCACCCCCACCCAATTTTCCAGTCACCCGATACTCAACCCAACTTTTTGTCGGAGATGATCATGTATTTGACACCTGAACAAATCGCCAGCACGCACAAGGCTGGCGTCGAGACGCTGTTGGGTCTCGCCAGCTCTCAATTCGCCGCTTTCGAGCGCCTGTCCGCGCTGAATTTCAATGCCGCCAAGGCCGCGTTCGAGGAAACCCTCGGCCGCACCAAGGCTTTGCTCGACGCCAAGGACGCCCAGGAGTACGTGAACCTGAGCGCCGCGGCAAGCCGGCCGGCTTGGGAAAAAACTATCGCCTACTCGCGCGGCGTATACGAAGTCGCGGCACAGGCGCAGGGCGAAGTCGCCAAGTTCCTCGAAGAACGGGCGGCCGAGTTCAACAAGAACCTCGCAGGAGTCCTGGACAAGCTCTCGAAGAGCGCACCGGCCGGCTCCGACATCGCCGTAGCCGCCATGAAATCCGCCCTGGCGGCGGCCAGCACCGCCTACGACAGCCTCAACAAGGTCGCGAAGCAGGCGACGGAAATCGCAGAGGCGAATTTCAACGCAGCGAAGGCGCCCGCCAAGGAGAAAAAGCACGCGGCCGCCTGAGCCTCACAAGTCTTCGCGCCCCCGGTCCTCCTCCTCCTCTCCGTGGGGCGCCCTAAAGCCCTGGCGCAAGCCAGGGCTTTTTGTTTGGGAGCTGGTCAGGGAAGCTTCTCGGCCCACCGGCCGCCGAGCGCGACCACTCCTTTCTTCATCTGCTCGATCGCTGGGGCGACTTCGTCGGGCGCGCCGCGAATGCCCAGCTCGATGTGGCGGCGGACGCCTTCCTCGCCCATGCTGGGAAGACTGAACGACTTCAAACCCCGATACTTTCCCTCGATGTCCAGCATCAGCGGCGTGACCGTTGATTCGGGCAGATCGTAGACGATGATCGAGGCTTCGGCTTCGGGACTGCGGTGGAACAGGTGGGCATAGTGCTGGTCGAGCACCCACTCGGCCATGGGCCACGCCATCACGGGAAATCCCGGAACGAAATGATGGTCCGCGACCGAGAACCCCGGGATCTTGTTGTAGGAATTGGGAATGATGCGCGAGCCGCGCGGGAATTCGCCCATCTTGAGCCGCTGCGGTGTGACTACCATGTCGGTGCGGGAGCGGATCGCCGCTTCCGCGTCGGGGTGCAGCTCCAGCGCCACGCCGAGCGCATCCGCCGCGCACCGGCGCGTGTGGTCGTCCGGGGTCGCGCCGATGCCGCCGAAGCTGAAGACGAGGTCCTGCGATGCAAAAGTGCGCCTCAGCGTCGCGGTGATCAGGTCGGGCGCGTCGCCGAGATACTCGCACCATGCGAGCTTCATGCCTCGGGAGGCGAGTATCTCGATCAGCCTGGCGAAATGCTTGTCGGTGCGCTTGCCCAGGATGATCTCGTCGCCGATGATGATCGCCCCGACTCTCACGTCCGCCTCGCGCGGCCTTCGATCGGTTCTGCGCGCAGCTCCCCGAGACGCGCCAAGGCGTAGTGGATGAAGACGAGCCCTCCGTAGACGGGCATCGCCAGGCCGACCAGGGGAACGTGTCCTACGAGCGCCAGTGCGACGCCGAGGAGAAACAGCTCGCCCCGATTGCGGTCGATGATTTCAACCAATTCCCCGGCGCTCGCGTGCTCGGCGAGCGCGTCGTAGCGGAAGACGCGCTGGTTGAAATAGCCGAAGAGCGCGACCGGCAGCACCGGCCAGAGCAGCGGTATCAGCCACAGCGGCAGCGTCACCGCGAGGAGCAGGATGAAGAGCACGAGCGCGGCGAGCGAGTTCCACGCGCTGCCGGCGAACGTGCCGCCCTTGCGCCGGGCGAGGCCGGGGTAGTCGCGCCCGCCGACGTGGGCGACCATCGCCGGCATCGAAACCACGCTGATGATCAGCACGGCCGTAACGAGCACGACGGGGACGAACAGGAACAGGAGAAACAGCCAGGCGAGCCACGCGGCCATCAGGGTGAGCGGCCAGACGGAGACCGCCCATTCGAACACCGGCCAATGGTGCAGCTTGAGGTCGATCCACGCGGCGGCCTGGCTCCAATACAACGCCGCGAGAGTCACCCAGATCGCCAGGGCGACCAGGATGGGCCATACCATCAGCCACAGCATCCTCGGATGCAGCAGGCTCCCGAATCCCTTCAGCAGCGCGGCAAAGACCCTTTCCATCCGCCTCTCACCTCCCGGTAGTCTGCCATATCTTCGTGAGCCGCTTGACCGAGACGGGCACCGGCGTCCTCAGCTCCTGCGCGAAGAGCTGCAC
>DASSJA010000074.1:0-6987 GCA_035691445.1 Burkholderiales bacterium
CGCGGACCTTGACCCAGACCTGCAGATAGACCTTGCCGGCGAAGAGCTTCTCCATGTCCAGACGCGCCGCCGTCGCGACCTGTTTCAGCTTGCTCCCGCCCGATCCGATGACGATCGCCTTGTGTCCCTCTTTTTCCACCACGATGGCGGCGTGAATCCTCCGGATTCCGCGCTGCTCCTCGAATTTCTCGATTTCCACGCCGATGCTGTAGGGAAGCTCCTCCCCGAGAAGGCGAAACAGCTTTTCGCGGATCAGCTCTGCTGCGAGAAACCGCTCGTTGCGGTCGGTCAGCTCGTCCGCGGAGTGGATCGGCGCCTGCTCGGGCAGGCGGCGCTCCAGGACGCGCCGCAGCTCCTCGAGCCCCTTGCCGCTCCGGGCACTCACCGGAACGATTCCATCGAACTGTGCCTCGCTCGCGGCCTTCTTCAGGAACGGGAGCAGATCCGCGGGCTCGGCCGTGTCGATCTTGTTCACCACGAGGAACAGCGGAATCCCCGCGGGCACCTGTTTCAGCAGCGCGCGATCCTCCGCCCCGAAGCGTTTTGCTTCGACCACGAGGGCCGCGACATCGACCGCGTCGAGCGCGCCGCGAACCGCCCGGTTCATCGCGCGGTTCAGACCGCTGCGGTGCCGGGTCTGGAACCCGGGCGTATCGACAAATATGAACTGCGCCGACCCGGTGGTGAGGACCCCGCGCAGGGCGTGCCGGGTCGTCTGCGGCTTGCGCGAAGTGATGCTGAGCTTCTGCCCCAGCAGGGCATTGAGCAGCGTGGATTTGCCGACATTGGGACGCCCGATCAGCGCAATCACGCCGCAGCGAAACGGCTCCGCCGTCATCGCTGCACGGCCAGCCCGCGGTGGACCCGCGCGAAGGCGCGCGTGGCGGCTTCCTGCTCGGCCGCCTGACGGCTGCGTCCGTTCCCCGTAGTCCGCACGGAGAGCTGCGGGATGTGGCACTCGACCTCGAAATCCTGGCTGTGGGCCGCCCCGCGGGTTGCGACCACGGTGTATTGCGGCAAGGCGATCTTTCGCGCCTGGAGGAATTCCTGCAGGAGGGTTTTCGGGTCTTTTCCGTGCGCCCCGGGGTCCAGGTCCGCGAGCAGCGGCTGGTAAAGGAGCCGCACGACTTCTCGCACCGCGGAGAAGCCACCGTCGAGAAAAACGGCGCCCAGCAGCGCCTCGAACGCATCAGCGAGAATCGACGGCCGTGCAAAACCGCCGTTCTTCACCTCCCCTTCCCCCAGCCGCAGATGTTCACCCAGGCCGAGAGCCTGTGCGACCTGGTGCAGCGCCTCCTGGCGCACCAGGCGCGCGCGCAGCCGCGACAAGTCCCCCTCGGGCAGGCTGCCGAATCGCTCGTACAGCTCCGCCGCAACCACGCAATTGAGGATGCTGTCGCCCAGGAACTCCAGCCGCTCGTTGTGAGGCGCGCCGTGACTGCGGTGCGTCAGAGCCTGCGCGAGGAGCTCGGACCGGGAAAAAAGATATCCGATGCGCTCTTGAAGGCGCTCCCGGCCCACGGCCTCAGGCGGAACGCCGTGGTTCAGCGTGGCAGAACCGCCCGCCGCACGCCGCTACTGATTGCTGCTCGCCGCAAAATCGATCACCACGTTGATGTTGGCGAACAGCGGAATGCGCTTGGTGTAGGCAAACGAAACCACGAGGTCGTTGCCCTCCTTCGTGACCTCGAGATCCTTGCCCGTGATGACGTCGATGTCGTCTATCGCGGCACGCCGGTCGAACCCCTGGCGGACCTCCGTTACCGTGGCGCCTCGGGTCTGCGCGATCGCCACGATGGCCTTCTTGACCTTGAAATATTCTATGTAGGCGGGCGCGATCTTCAGGCCACCGATCGCTACGATGACGACGACGATGCACGCGACAATCATTCCGATCAGGGTAATGCCTCGCTGATTCCCCATAGGATGAGCCTTTCAATGAAATTTCCCGATGCGCCGCAGTTCGTTGAAATTGAACCAGATGAAAAACGCCTTTCCCACGATGTTCTCGTCCGGCACGAAACCCCAGACGCGACTGTCCGCCGAGTTGTCGCGGTTGTCGCCCATCACGAAATAGTGCCCCGCCGGCACGGTGCAGGTTACGCCTTCGCTATTGTAGTTGCAATTTTCGCGAAACGGGAACGGCCGCGTGAATGGGATCGATGCGGGCGCGTCGCCCTCCAGAAGGATGGCGTGCTCGACCCCGCCTACCGTCTCGAGGAATTGCGACGAGTAATGAATTCGCTCGCGATTGAGATAGTCGGCGATCTGCCTGCGCGGTTGAACGACACCGTTGACCGAGAGCTTCCGGTTTTCATACACGATCTTGTCTCCGGGGACACCGATCACGCGCTTGATGTAATCGATCGACGGATCCTCCGGGTAACGGAACACCATGACGTCGCCCCGCTTCGGATCCCCGATATTTACGATTTTCTTGTTGAGGAGCGGAAGCCGGATACCGTACGCGAACTTGTTCACCAGGATGAAATCGCCGACTACCAGCGTCGGTATCATCGAGCCGGTGGGAATCTTGAAAGGTTCGACGAGGAACGATCTCAGCACGAATACGACCAGGATGACCGGGAAGAAGCTCTTCGGATATTCGATCCACCACGGTTCCTTGTCGTCCTTGCGGCGCTGCTTGTGGAAATAGACGCCGTCGGCCAGGGCGAAGGCGCCCGTGAAAAGCAGCAAAACGAAGAGTATCAGGGCGAAGTTCATTTGCTCTCAACCTGGAGTATGGCGAGAAATGCCTCTTGGGGTATTTCCACGGTGCCGACCTGCTTCATGCGCTTCTTGCCGGCCTTCTGCTTTTCCAGCAACTTTCTCTTGCGGGTCACGTCTCCGCCGTAGCACTTGGCCAGAACGTTCTTGCGCAAAGCCTTCACGGTCTCGCGGGCGATGATGTGCGAGCCGATCGCCGCCTGGACGGCTACGTCGAACATCTGCCGTGGGATGAGCTCGCGCATGCGCGAGACGAGATCGCGCCCCCGATAGGTCGCGTTCTCCCGGTGCACCATCAGGGACAGGGCATCCACCCGCTCGCCGTTGATGAGGATGTCGAGCTTCACCATGTCGGCGGCGCGGTACTCCTTGAATTCGTAGTCGAGCGACGCGTAGCCCCGGCTCGCCGATTTGAGCTTGTCGAAGAAATCCATCACCACTTCGTTGAGAGGCATCTCGTATGTGAGCATCACCTGGCGTCCATGGTACTGCATGTTTTTCTGCGCGCCGCGTTTTTGCGTGCACAGGGTTATGATCGCGCCGACGTATTCCTGCGGCACGAAGATGATCGTTTCTATGATCGGCTCGCGGATCTCCTCGATCCGGGAGGGGTCGGGCATTTTTGCGGGGTTCTCGATGCGCGTGACCGTGCCGTCTCGCAGAACGATTTCGTACACCACGGTAGGCGCGGTGGTCACCAGCGCCATGTCGTATTCCCGCTCGAGGCGTTCCTGCACGATGTCCATGTGCAGCAGTCCCAGAAACCCGCAGCGAAATCCGAAACCGAGCGCCTGCGAGGTTTCGGGTTCGTAGTGCAGAGAAGCGTCGTTCAGCTTCAACTTTTCGAGTGCGTCGCGCAGCGCTTCGTACTCGTTCGCCTCGACCGGGTAGAGCCCGGCGAAAACCTGGGGTTTGATCTCCTTGAAACCCGGCAGCGGCGCGGTAGCAGGGCGGCTCACCGACGTGATCGTGTCGCGGACCCGCGCGTGCTGGAGCTCTCTTACTCCGGCGGTGACGAATCCCACTTCTCCGGCCGAGAGCAGCGCGCGGCTTTGCGACTTCGGTGTGAACACGCCGACCTGCTCGCACAGGTGCACCGCCCGAGTGGACATGAGCAGCAGCTTGTCCTTCGGCCGGATGATTCCGTCCACCAGGCGCACGAGCATGATCACGCCGACGTAGTTGTCGAACCACGAGTCGATGATCAGAGCCTTGAGTGGTGCCTCGGGATCGCCCTTGGGGGGCGGGATCCGGTGAATCACGGCCTCGAGGATGTCGTCCACACCCTCGCCGGTCTTGGCGCTCGCCCGCACGGCGTTCTTGGCTTCGATGCCGATGACGTCCTCGATCTCCTGGATGGCGCGCTCGGGATTGGCCGAAGGCAGATCGATCTTGTTGAGCACCGGCACGACTTCCACGCGCTGCTCGATCGCGGTATAGCAGTTGGCTACCGTCTGCGCCTCGACGCCCTGGCTCGCGTCCACAACCAACAGGGCGCCTTCGCACGCCGCGAGCGAGCGCGACACCTCGTAGGAAAAATCGACGTGCCCCGGCGTATCGATCAGATTCAGGTTGTAGGTCCGACCGTCCCGGGCGGCGTACTGGAGGGCGGCCGTCTGCGCCTTGATGGTGATGCCGCGCTCCCGCTCCAGATCCATCGTGTCGAGCACCTGCTCCGACATCTCCCTCTCCGTCAGCCCGCCGCAGCGCTCGATGAAGCGGTCGGCGAGCGTCGACTTGCCGTGATCGATGTGAGCGATGATCGAAAAATTGCGGATATGGTGCATCGCGGCCTACAAAAAAGGGTGCAGTTCCGCACCCTCGTTCCAGTTCCAGACCGTGAAGTTTAGCGTATTGAGGAGGGATATGCTCTAGCCCGGCGCGGCCTCGCCCTTCACGGTCACGAACAAATTGCTCTCGCCTCGCCGCACGTGCAGGGTGAGGGTCGAATTGCGCTCGAGTTGGGCAAGCAGCTTGTCGAACTGCTCGCTGGACTTCACGTCGGTGGTCTTTCCCCTGCTGGTCACCGCCGTTATCACATCGCCCGTGCGCACGTCGGCGCGCCGGTTGTTTCTCACTTCCTCGACGATCACTCCACCTCCGAGCTTCAGGTCGCGCTTCTGCTCCGCCGTGATGTCGGCGACTACGAACCCGAGGCGATTGGCCGCCTGCTCCGGCGGCTTTCCCCGGCGCTCGGTGCGGCTCGCGACACGGTCCTCGGGAAGCTCGCCGACCGTCACCGTGACATCACGGGTCGCGCCCTTGCGCCACAGCTCGATGCTCGCCCGGCTCCCGGGTCGGGTGCTGCCCACGATCCGAGGCAGCTCGCTCGAGCTCGACACGCTCTTGCCGTCGAACTTCGTGATGATGTCGCCCATCTCCACTCCCGCCTTTTCCGCGGGCCCGCCCTTCTCCACGGAATTGACGAGAGCCCCTATCGGTCTGGGAAGGCCGAACGATTCGGCGAGCTCTTTTGACACCTCCTGGATGACGACGCCGATTCGCCCGCGGCTGACGCGACCGAACTGGCGCAGCTGGCTCTGCACTTCCATGGCGACATCGATGGGAATGGCGAAGGACAGGCCCATGAATCCGCCGGTGCGGCTGTAGATCTGCGAGTTGATCCCGACGACCTCGCCGCGCATGTTGAAGAGCGGCCCCCCCGAGTTGCCGGGGTTGATTGCAACATCGGTCTGAATGAAGGGAACAAAATTTTCCTGAGGGAGGCTGCGGCCTTTCGCGCTGACGATGCCCGCCGTGACGGTGCTGTCGAAGCCGAATGGCGAGCCGATCGCAACGACCCATTCGCCGACCCTGAGCCGGTTCGGGTCCCCCATGCGCACCGCCGGCAGGCCGTTCGCGTCGATCTTGATCAATGCGAGATCGGTGCGCTTGTCGGCGCCGACGATGCGAGCCTTGAACTCGCGCTTGTCGGTGAGCCTAACCGTGATCTCGTCCGCAGCGTCGACGACGTGCGCGTTGGTGAGAACGTAGCCGTCCGCGCTTATGATGAAGCCCGAGCCGAGCGAGCGGCTCTCGAAGTCGCGGGGTCCCTGTCCGCCGGGCCCCGGCGGGCGCGGGACGAAGCGACGGAAGAAATCGTAGAGCGGATCGTCCTCCTCGAGGTTCGGAATCTGCGGCGAGGCGCGGCGTTCGCGCACCTGGGTAGTGCTGATGTTGACGACCGTCGGACCCTGCTTCTCGGCAAGGTCGGTGAAATCCGGGAGGTCGCGCCCCTGCGCCTGCAGCGCGAAGGGCAGTCCGAGAAGCAGACAGAGAAACAGTACTCTCGCCATCGCGAAGATCCTCGGTTGTCCGGCGGGCGGAAAACCGCAGCGCGACCCCGATTGCCTGGAGCCGGATGGAATCAGTTGAAGGTCGCCGGTTCTATTTGCGGTGTTCCACCGCGTTGGCGACGTATTTTACGCTCTCCGCGGGCGCTTCGCCGACCGCCGTGACCCAGTAGTCGCCCAGCGGGCGCATATAGACGTTGATCGCCCCTTGCCGCACCAGGCCCTGCTGCGGCGCCGGCCGCCTGCCGTTCGCCGGCTCGATGAACACCGATATCGCGGCGAGCCCGTCGGACAGCACGATGTGACCCACGCCGCCGGTGCCTCCCATGGTGCGCCTCAACTGCGCCACCATGCGGAAGCCCGGTGGTCCGGAACGGATCGTCCATCCGGCCTCGGCGAGATTGGCGCGAGTCGCACCCGAATCCTCGACGTGCCAGGCACGGCTATCTCGCACGTAGCGCGACTTGAGCTGATCAGGGCCTATGTTTCCCCCGATCTTGAGCTGGGTGAAGACGAACTGCTCCAGCAGCTCCTTTTTCTCGTCGAAGGTCTTTGCCTTGAGAAGCATGCCGGTGCCGAGATCCGCCCAGAGCCTGTGGCCGTAGCGCATCCGGTCCTTGGGCTCCAGCATGAGGACCTGGCAGTGGTAGCCCCCGACGCGCTCGATCTCGCCTTTTCTGACCGTATAGTTCTCCGATACGTCCTTGAGCTGTTCGCTCAGGATCGCCGGAAACGGCCGGCGGCCTGGCCGCTTGTCGATCTTCACCGTCGCGCTGGCCGGCAGGTAGCACACGACTTCGTCCCCGGTTCGGATAATCTCGCGCGGCGTGCCGTCCAAGGCCTCGAGGCGCTCGCGCGGCCCGGAAGCCTCGGCGAGATGGGTAATGCGCGAGGTTTCGACTTGCTGACCCTGCTGATAGACGAAGGTCCCCGTATAGTTCAGCTTCTCGGAGGCCGTGTAGATGCG
>DASSJA010000075.1:0-2313 GCA_035691445.1 Burkholderiales bacterium
ACCGTGTCGAACTCCAGCCCCTTGGCGGCATGGATGGTCATGATCGTAACCCTGTCGCCCTGGCGCGCTTCGTCATTGTCCATGACCAGGCTCACATGCTCAAGGAAGGCGCCGAGCGATTCATACTCTTCCATCGCGCGCGTAAGCTCCGCGAGGTTTTCGAGACGGCCGGCGCTCTCGGCAGAGCGATCCGCCTGCAGCATCGCCGTATAGCCACTCTCATCGAGCATGATGCGTGCCAGTTCCGGGTGCGGCAGCTCGGTCGACATCTGTCGCCAGCGGGCGAGGTCCGCGACGAAGCTGCCGAGGCTGCGCCGCGCCTGGGGCGTCAGCTCATCGCTGTCGAGTAGAGTGGCGGCCGCGAGCAACAGTGATTGTTGCGTGGCGCGGGCATGACGGTGGATCGTAGCGACCGCCTTGTCGCCGAGGCCGCGCTTGGGTTGGTTCACGATCCGCTCGAAGGCGAGGTCGTCCGCAGGCTGGGCAACCAGGCGCAGGTAAGCGATGGCGTCGCGGATCTCTGCCCGCTCGTAGAAACGGAAGCCGCCGATGATCTGGTAGGACAGGCCGATCGCGATGAAGCGCTCTTCGAACTCCCGTGTCTGGAATTGGGCCCGGACGAGGATTGCGATGTCATCCAGGGAGCCGCCCGACCGCATATGAGATTCCGCTTCCTCGCCGACGCGGCGGGCTTCCTCCGGACCGTCCCAGACGCCGATGACGCGGACTTTCTCGCCCTCGCCGGCATCGGTCCACAGGGTCTTGCCGAGGCGTCCGGCATTGTGCGCGATGAGCCCATCCGCCGCGGCCAGGATGTGCGAGGTCGAGCGGTAATTCTGCTCGAGGCGGATGATCTTTGCGCCCGGAAAGTCCTTCTCGAAGCGAAGGATGTTGGCGACCTCGGCCCCGCGCCAGGAATAGATCGACTGGTCGTCGTCGCCCACGCAGCACAGGTTTCGGCGCGGCTCGGCGAGCAGCCGTAGCCATTCGTACTGCCCCTGGTTGGTGTCCTGATATTCGTCGACGAGGATGTAGCGGAAGCGGTCGCGATAGCTGGCGAGCACGTCGGCCTGGGAACGGAAGATGACGAGCATGTGGAGGAGGAGGTCGCCAAAGTCGCAGGCGTTCAGCGCTTTGAGGCGTTCTTGATATTGCGCGTAAAGCTCTGCGCCGCGTCCGGCGGCAAAGGCCTCGGACTCGCCGGCATCGACTTGTTTCGGAGTCCAGCCGCGGTTTTTCCAGCGGTCGATTAGTCCCGCGAGCTGGCGCGCGGGCCAACGCTTCTCATCGAGGTTCGCCGCCTGGATCAACTGCTTCAGCACGCGCAACTGGTCGTCGGTGTCGAGGATGGTGAAATTGGACTGAAGGCCTGCCAGCTCGGCATGGCTGCGCAGCATCCGGGCGGCCACGGAGTGGAAGGTGCCGAGCCACGGCATGCCTTCGATTGCCCCGCCCGAGATTGCGGAGACCCGCTCCTTCATCTCGCGCGCCGCCTTGTTGGTGAAGGTGACCGCGAGAATCTGGCTCGGCCATGCCTTGCGGGTCGCGATCAGGTGGGCGAGCCGGGCGGTAAGTGCCGCCGTCTTCCCGGTTCCTGCGCCGGCCAAGACCAGTACTGGCCCCTCAGTGGTCAGCACCGCCTCGCGTTGCGGCGGGTTCAGGCCCCGCAGGTAAGCGGGCTCGGGCGTCAGGACCGGCGATTCAGGCACCCATCGGAGGTAGGGTTGGAGGAACGGAACGGCAACTCCGTCCGACGGGCGCGAGTCGGGAATTCGCGTTTTTGACAAAGTTCCTACGGTTGCCCCCAATATCCCCGTTATCCACAGGCTTGTTACCAAAAATTTCGCTTCCGCGACTCGGAGTCGAGGTGCATGGTGCTCAGGTGATCGGGACGGCGGTCCCGGCCTCCTCGGAGGGTCGGCAACGGCACGAAGAGAGCGGCAGGTGACCAAAGGTCCGATCTCCGCCGGCAGGCAATTGGAAGAGCTTCGGTTTTTCTTGGGGTCAGTCGGTATGAGGCGCCGGAAGAGAAATCTTCCTGTCGTGCGACGCGGCTCTCGGAATTCTTCGGGATTTCGGTGAGCAAAGCGGGACGCGATAGAGGATTTCCCAAGAAGGGCCGTGGAACACCGGGCGGTTTTGGCCCCGAGAGATGTCCGGTCTTCGGATCGGAGGTTTCAGGAAGCCAGGCCGGGCAGGACGAGAGACCAGCGAACCTTCGGGCGGCGCAGTCTGGTAGGACAGCCGGGCTCCTCGAAAGAGGGAATTGCAAGGTCGGAAGCGACGCCTGAGCTGGTGAGCCAGGATCGAGAG
>DASSJA010000076.1:0-4522 GCA_035691445.1 Burkholderiales bacterium
GAGGTGTTCGTCCCCGAGCACAAGGCGCTGTGCATGTACGACACGCGCGGCGGCGACAGATTTCCGGGCGCCCGCATCAACCGGAATCCGGCCTACCAGGTCTCGGCGAACCCGCTGCTCGGGCACGGCATCGGCGCGTGCGCGGTCGGCAACGCGCAGGCCGCCCTCGAGCTCGCGATCGAGGCCGTGAAGGAGCGCAGCACCAGCTACACCGGCGCGAAGATGCGCGACTTCCAGGCGGTGCAGCTGCGCGTGGGCGCCGCGGGAGCGAAGATCGACGCCGCGCGGCTCATCCTGAGGAACGACTGCATCGAGGGGCAGGCGATCGCGGCGCGCCGGGAGGTCGCTGACACCCTGAAGAAGCTCGCCTGGAAGCGCAACCTCGCCTACGCGGTGGGCCTGTGCACCGAGGCCGTGGACCTGCTGCACGCGATGGCCGGGGCGAACGGCATCTACGAAAGCTATCCGCTGGAGCGCATCTTCCGCGACGCGCACTCGCTCGCCGGCCACATCAGCTTCAGCTTCGACGCGCAGGCCTCGGCCTGGGGCCTTGCCGCGCTCGGGGGCGAGATCCGCAACCCCACGCTATGAAGATTTGCCGCTACGACGACGACCGCCTGGGGCTGGTGCAGGACGACGAGGTGCTGGACGTCTCCAAGGCGCTCTCGGCGATCCCCGAGCAGCGCTGGCCGCTCGCGCAGGGCGATCCCTTCATCCTCCATTTCAGGAAGGTCCTGGCCGCGGCGAAGAAGCTCGCGCCCAGGGCGAAGAGGAAAAAGCTCGCACGCGTGAAGCTCCTCTCGCCCGTCCCCAACCCGGGAAAGATCATCGGCGCGCCGATCAACTACAACGACCACGTCGCCGAGTCGATCAAGGATCCGGGCATCGCGCACGGGCGCACCAACATCCAGAGGGGAATCGGCGAATGGGGGCTGTTCCTCAAGGCGGGCTCCTCGCTCATCGGCTTCGTCGAGGAGATCCGCCTGCGCTGGCCCGAGCGGCGCAACGACCACGAGGTCGAGCTCGCCCTCGTCATCGGCAAGCGCGGCAGCAGGATCCCCAGGGAACGGGCGCTGGAGCACGTGTGCGCCTACGCGATCGGCCTGGACATGACGGTGCGCGGGCCCGAGCTGCAATGCTTCAGGAAGTCGGTCGACACCTACAGCGTGCTCGGGCCCTGGCTCGTCACGGCGGACGAGATCGGCGACCCCAACCACCTCGATCTCTCGATCGAGGTGAACGGCGAGCTCAGGCAGAGCTCGAACACCAAGCACCTCGTCTACGACGTCGAGCGGCTGATCGAGTTCGGCTCGTCGATGTATACGCTTCACCCCGGAGACGTCATCATGACCGGGACGCCCGCGGGCGTGTCCCCGGTCAGGCCGGGCGACGCCCTGCACGCGTACGTGGAAGGCGTCGGCGACGGGCACGTCAGGATCGCCCCGGCCTATGCCTGAGCGCGCCCCGGGGGCCGTCGCCCATATCGGAGGGTCCATGCCGGTCACGGAGAAGACAGTGCTCACGGCCGCGCTGCGGCTCGACGTGCAGGAGTTCTACGCCCGCTACGCCGAATGCCTCGACGGAGGCCGGATCCAGCAGTGGCCGGAGTTCTTCCTCGAGGCCTGCACCTACCGCGTCACCACGCGGCGCAACCTGCGCCTGGGGCCGGGCGAGGACATCGTGTCGATCTCTTCCCGGACCGCGATGCGCGACCGCATCGTCGCGATAGGCCAGTCGGAGGACTTCGAGCCGCACGTGCAGCGCCACACCATCTCCAACTTCCGCATCCAGGCGGGCTCGGAGGAGGAGCTGCGCGCGCAGGCGAATTTCCAGATCCTGCGGACCTTCCCGGACCGGCGCACCGAGTATTTCGTCTCGGGCGCCTACAGCGATCGCCTCTTCCTCGCCGCGGGCCGCCTGCATTTCCGGGAGAAGATCTGCGTGCTCGACTCGGACATTCCGCCCGATTCGCTGGTGTACCCGATTTGATCGGGCGTTCGTGAGATATTGCACTGCAGCAGATTGACGCAGTGACCGGGTTTCCCTTAAAATTCTGCGGTTTTCGCAGCGGGGTGGAGTGTGTGGCAGGTCTTCCGCCCGGTGATCGGGCTGCAGGTCTTATGCACCGCTGCGGCAAGTCTGCTGTCGGCCTGGCTCGCCGGGGTACACGGCGCGATCTCCGCCGCCTTGGGCGGTTCGATAGGAATCACAGCCGGCCTGGTTTTCGTCGCATTGGCAGCACGCAGCAAACCGAAGTCCGCAGGGGAGGCGCTGTTCGCCGCTTTGAGGGCCGAAGCCGTCAAGGTGGTCCTCATGCTCGTCCTCCTGTGGATCGTCCTGGCGACGTACAGGGACGTCGTCGCAATCGGGCTGATCGGCGCGTTCATCGCCACGGTCCTGGTTTTCACCATGGCAGTATGGGTTCGCGAAAAGTAGGATTCACAGAGAGTTTCCCGCAATGGCCGCCGAGCATGCACTGACCCCGGACGCGTACATCGGCCATCACCTGAGGTTCCTCGAGCATCGCGTCGCCGACGGCGCTTTCTGGACGCTGAACCTGGACTCGCTGCTGACCGCGGCGCTGCTGGGTGTCCTCGGAACCGGTTTTCTCTGGTGGGTGGTGCGCGGGGCGACCTCGGGCGTGCCGAACAAGCGGCAGGCCTTTGTCGAGCTCGCCTGCGAATTCGTCGACAGGCAGGCGAAGGACGTCTTCCACGGCGATCGCAGGTTCATCGCGCCCGTCGCGCTGACGGTGGGCCTGTGGGTGCTGCTCATGAACGCGATGGACTTCCTGCCCGCGGACATCATGGCGGGGATCACGAATCTCTTCGCCCCGCACGGTTTCCGCATCGTCCCCACGGCGGACGTCAACACCACTTTCGCGCTGGCCCTGTCGGTGTGGCTGCTGATGATCTACTTCTCGATCGCCGTGAAGGGCCTCGGCGGCTGGATACACGAGCTGTTCTGCACGCCCTTCGGGTCGAACCCGCTGCTGTGGCTTCCGAATATCCTGTTCAACCTGGTCGAATACGTTTCCAAGCCCCTGTCGCACTCGCTGCGGCTGTTCGGAAACATGTACGCGGGGGAGATCATCTTTCTGCTCCTGTGGATGATGGCCGGAGTGGGCCTGGTCGGCGCCTTCTTCGCCGTAGCGCTCGCCTTCGTCTGGGCGATCTTCCACGTCCTCATCGTCGCGCTGCACGCCTACATCTTCATGATACTCACGGTCGTGTATGTCGCCATGGCGCACGAGAGCCACTGATCAACCCGTTCTAGAAAAGGAAACACATAATGGAAAAACTCCAAATCATCGCCCTGGTCCAGGCGTACACCGGCGTCGGCATCGGCCTCATGGTCGGGCTGGGCGCGCTGGGCGCGTGCGTCGGCGTGGGTATCATGTGCAGCCGCTTCCTCGAGGGCGCGGCGCGCCAGCCGGAGATGATCCCGGCGCTGCAGGCAAAGGTGTTCCTGCTGCTCGGCCTGATCGACGCCTCGTTCATCATCGGACTGGGCATCGGCATGTTCTTCGCCTTCGCCAATCCGCTGCTCGGCGCGCTCGCCGGATAGGCGGAGCCGAAGCGCCGCATGAATCTCAACTTCACGCTGATCGCGCAGGCTCTCGCCTTCGCGCTCTTCATCTGGTTCTGCGTCAGGTTCATCTGGCCGCCGCTGATGCGGGCGATTGAGCAGCGCCAGAAGACGATCGCCGACGGCCTCGCCGCGGGCGAGCGCGGGAAACAGGAGCTGGAGGCGGCGGGCAGGCGCGCGGGCGAGGAGCTCGCCAGGGCGCGCGGCCGCGTCGGCGAGATCATCGCCTCGGCCGAGAAGCGCGACTCGCAGATGCTCGACGAGGCGAAGGCCGCCGCCCGGGCCGAGGCCGACCGCATCCTCGCCGCGGCCAGGGCCGACATCGATCAGCAGGTCGCGCGCGCGAAGGAGGCGCTGCGCGAGCAGGTCTCGGCGCTCGCCGTCGCCGGGGCCGAGAAGATCCTGCGGCGCGAGATCGACGCCAAGACGCACGCCCAGCTGCTCGCCCAGCTGAAGCAGGAAATATGAAGCGCGGAATGCGCCCAGACTGATGGCCGAGTCCGCCACCATCGCTAGACCCTACGCCGAGGCCGTATTCGGCCTCGCCGACAAGGCGGGCGCGTCCGCGAAATGGCTGGGCATCCTCGCCGCGATGGCCCGCGTCGCGGGGAACCCCGAGATGCAGGCCTGCATCGCCGATCCCAACGTCGGCGACAAGGCGCTCTACGACCTGGTCATCGCGCTGTGCAAGGAGGATTTTCCGGCCGAGGCGCGCAATTTCGTGCGGGTGCTGATCGCCAACGGGCGCCTCGCGCTGCTGCCCGAGATCCACGCGCAGTTCGCGGCGCTCAAGAACGAGCGCGACGGCGTGCTCGAGGCGGAGATCCGCAGCGCCTTTCCGCTCGACAACGCGCAGATCAACGGCCTGGTCGCGGATATTTCCAGGCGCTTCAAGCGCCGGATCCAGCCGCGCGTCACCGTGGACAGGGAATTG
>DASSJA010000077.1:0-8981 GCA_035691445.1 Burkholderiales bacterium
TGGCGGACTAGAACGAGGATCCGGGCTGCTTCAGGAACTCGATCTCCTCGGCGGTGGGCTTGCGGCCGAGGATCGCGTTGCGGTGAGGGAAGCGGCCGAAGCGCGCGATGATGTCGTGATGCCGCCTCGCCCACTCCAGGTTGCCGGGGTCTCGCGCGCCGAACAACTCGAGCGATCGGCGCTGGGCCGCGAGGTCCTCGGCGTGCTCGAAAGGCAGATAGACGAAGGTCCGCTCGACCGGCGAGAGCAGCCGGTCGAAGCCTCGCTCGACAACGCTCCTCGCTTGAGCGAGTGCGAGAGAGTCGGTCGAGAAGGCGCGCGCGGTGCCGCGGAACATGTTCCTCGGGAACTGGTCGAGCACGACGAGGAGCGCGAGCGACGCCAGTGGCGTCGCCCCCCAGCCTTCGAGCCCGCCGCCGGCGGCCCGCTCCCACAACGCCAGAAAGCGGCGGCGAACCTCCGCGTCGAAGGCCTCCGACTTCCGGAACCACATCTTGCGCGGCCGGCCCCGCTCGGGTGATCCGGGCGCGCCAAACCAGAAATCGAGGACCTCGGCGAAGACCGTCAACTGCAGATGCGGATATTGGCGAAATCGAGAAGCATCGCGGGGTCGGCGTAGGCGCTCAGCGCGAGCAGCACCACGGCGACGAACGCGCCCAGGCCGATCGCCGAGAGGAGTTTGTCCTTGCGCGTCATGGCTCGCCCGTTTTGCGATGTCCCGGTATTTTATCCCCTCCCGGAGCACGCCCGCAGCGACGCCAACACCCGAAGGCGTTCGCGTACAATCACCCCGCGCCCCGGTAGCTCAGTGGATAGAGCAGCCCCCTCCTAAGGGGCAGGTCGGACGTTCGATTCGTCTCTGGGGCGCCAACCATCCCGGAGAACCGCCGCGCGGTTGCGGCCGCTGCTGGCGCCGCAGCGTTCGATCACGATGTCTCGACCTTGACCAGCTTCGTGCGGCCAGACCTTCCCGACTTGATGGCGACCGCGGCTTTGCGACACCGGAAGTGTTCCGCCACCAACGCAACAAGCTCCTCATTGGCCTTGCCGTCTACCGGAGGTGATTTCAGCTTGGCCAGCCACGTGCCGTCCGGCGCCTGGACGAGCGACGAAGTCCGCGCTTTCGGCTTCACCTTGACCTGAAGGATCAGCGTTGGCATTCGTATGCCTGCGGCCCAACGTTCAAAGCGGCTAAGCCGCGTCCGGCTGCCTCGACGGCTGCGCCCGGATGAACGCGTCCAGCTTCATGCACGCCTCGTGTATCCGCATCACCGCCGGATAGGGCTTCACGTCGCATTTGTACAGCAGCGCGTTGAACACCTGCGGCACGAGGCAGCAGTCGGCCAGGGTGACCTGGTCGCGGTAGCAGTATTTCCCGTGCTTGCGCTCCTGCGCGAGGAACGCTTCCATCGCGCGGAAGCCCTCCGCGATCCAGTGCCGGTACCAGCTGTTCACGCCTTCGTCGTCGAGCCGGTAGCTCGTTTTGATGTATTTCCGCACGCGCAGGTTGTTCAAGGGGTGGATCTCGCAGGAGATGATCTGCGACAGCGCGCGCACGTACGCCCGGTCGAGCGGGTCGGAGGGCAGGAGCTTCGGCCCGGGGTGGACTTCGTCGAGGTACTCGATGATCGCGAGCGACTGCGTGAGGAGCCGGCCGCCGTCCTCGAGCGCGGGCACGAGTCCCTGCGGGTTGACCGATTGGTACTTCGTTTCGAGGTGCTCTCCCTTGGACAGGCTCACGGCCGCGGGCTCGTACTCGAGCCCCTTGTGGTTGAGCGCGATGCGCACGCGGAACGACGCGGAGGAGCGGAAGAACGTATACAGCTTCATGGTCTATTTCGAAACCGAGGAGGTTAGCCGAACCTGAGCTTCATCGCCAGCACCGTTCCCGCGAGCAGCAGCGTCACGCCGTTGCACGCGATGATCGGCACGGCGCCGAGCGCGAGACCGTAGACGAGCCACAGCGCCACGCCCGAGGTGAATATCAGGTACATCGGCAGGGAGAGGTCGCGCGCCGAGCGCGTTTTCCAGATCCGCCACGCCTGGGGCACGAAGGCGATCGTGGAGAGGGTCCCCGCCGCGGCGCCGATCAGATCGACGTTCATGCTTTGCTCCTCTTTTTTTCCTCCTCGCGCAGCCGCAGGACGCGACGCTGCACCTTGCCGGTCGTCGTCATCGGAAGGCTGTCGAGGAACTCGATCTCCTTCGGATACTCGTAGGGCGCGAGCTTGCCGCGCACGTGCTGCTGCAGCTCCGCTACCAGGGCCGGCGTCCCTTCGAAGCCCGGCGCGAGGACGATGAAGGCCTTGACCACGTTGGTGCGCTCTTCATCCGGGCTGCCGACCACGGCGGCAGTCGCGACGGCGGGATGCTTCACCAGGCAATTCTCGATCTCCGAGGGACCGATGCGGTAGCCGGCGCTCTTGAACAGGTCGTCGGCGCGCCCCTGGTACCAGAAATCGCCGTCCTCGTCGCGCTTCGCGAAATCCCCGGTGCGGCACCATTTCCCGGTGTACTTGGCGCGCGTCGCCTCGGGGTTCTTCCAGTACTCGAGAAAGAACACCGGGTCGCCTTCGCTCCAGGCGGCAACTTCCCCCGCCTCGCCCACGGGCACTTCCACGCCCGTCTCGTCGAGGCAGGCGACGCGGTGGCCGGGATAGGGCCGCCCGATCGAGCCCGGTTTCGCCGGCCACAGAGTGTGCGAGTTGCCGACGATGTAGTTGATCTCGGTCTGGCCGAACATCTCGTTGACGGTCACGCCGAGCGCTTCGCGGCTCCAGTGGAACACCGTCTCGCCCAGCGATTCGCCGGCGCTCATGATGGAGCGCAGCCCGAGCTCGTACTTTTTTTTCGGCTGCGGCACCGCCTTCATCATCATCTTGAGCGCGGTCGGGACGAGGAACGCGTTGCGCACGCGGTATTTTTCCATCAGCCAGAGCGCCCTGTCCGGATCGAAGCGGCCGCGGTAGCCGAGCAGCGGAACGCCGTGGTAGAGCGACGGCAGCAGCGCGTCCATCAGCCCGCCGGTCCACGCCCAGTCTGCCGGCGACCAGAACAGATCGCCCGCTTGCGGAAACAGACCGTGCGAATGCACGAAGCCCGGCAGGTTCCCGAGGAGGGTCCGCTGCGCCATCAGCGCCCCTTTGGGCGGGCCGGTGGTGCCGCTCGTGTAGATGAGCACGGCCGGCTCGTCCGCGCCGGTGTCGGCCGGAGCGAAATCGGCGGAGGCCTTCTCGAGCAGCCGATCCCATGGCCGGGTCCACGTTTCGTGCGCCCCCGCGACGGCGATCACGTGCTTGAGCGAGGGCAGCCGGTCGCGGATCGGCGCGAGATTCGGCAGCGATGCGGGATCGACGAGCGCCACCACGGCCTCGCTGTCGCGCAGTCGGTACTCCAGCGCCTCGGGACCGAACAGGATCGAAAGAGGCATCGCCACGGCCCCCATCTGGTAGCAGGCGATGTGCGCGATCGCCGTTTCGGGGCGCTGCGGCAGGACGATGCCGACCCGGTCGCCGCGCCCGACGTTCAGCGCCGCGAGCGCGTTGGACAGACGGTTCGCCCGCTGCTGCAAATCCCGGAAGGTGAGCGCATCGACGGTCCCGCCCTCGTCTTCCCAGTAGAGCGCGATGCGCCGCCGGTCCTGCGCGTGACGCAGACAGCACGCGGCGCCGATGTTGAAGCGCGCGGGCACATCCCATCGGAAAGAATCGACTATTTCTCGGTAACGGTCCCGCATTGACCGCCTTCTCCGGGATCGTCCGACGGACTTCGCGCCCCCGGTGCTACTGGAGCTGCCTCAGGCGCTGGTCGACGAAGCTCGCGAGCTCGGGCGCGAGGTTTCCCGCCGACTTGGCGCGCGTGAAGGCCTCGGCCGCGTCTTTCGGCCGCTCCGCCGCCTGAAGGGAAATTCCCAGCCCCACCCACCAGACGCCCGCCGACGGTGCGAGGCGGAGCGCCGTCTGGTACTGATCGATGGCTTCCCGGTGCCGGCCGAGGCGCTGATAGAGCGCTGCGGCGAAGGCGTGAAAATCGGGATTGCGGTCGGGCGGCGCGGCGTGCCTTTGGAGCACGAACAGGGCTTTCGGAACGTCGTTCCCTTCCACCATGACGCGTGCGAGGAGCATGGCGAACTCGGTGTTGTCGGGATTGACCGCAAGGCCGTCCTGGAGGAGCGTCGCGGCTTCGTCCACGCGCTTGGCTTCGAGCAGGAGCGCTACCAGGGTCTGGCGGGCGGCCTGATGCCCGGGATCGATCACCAGCGCGGCGCGAAAGCCGTCCATGCCTTCGGCGATCCGGCCCTGATTCACCAGGTTCACGGCGCGGCGGAATTCCTGATCCGCCCGGTACGAGGTGTTTGCGCGCCGGTCGATCTTGCCTGCCTCGGCGGATGGGTCGGCGCGCACCTGCTGCGCAGCGGCGATTTTGACTTCGCCACCCGCCGCCCTGGGGGCGGACCGGGGAGCGCCCGAGCTCCTTCGGGGAATCGGGGTGGTGAGCTCGGTCGCGAGCCGCAGCATGTCGACTTTCACCCCGCCCTGCTGCCGCCCGGGCGCCTGGGCGACCGTGGACGCCGGCGGCGGCTCGGGCCTCGTCGTGACGACCGTCGCGGGAGCCGCGGGCGCGGGGGCCGGAGCCGGTTCGCGGAGCGGCGAAGCGGCTGCCGCGGACTGCTGCGCCTTTGCCGGCGAAGAACGGTAGGCGAGATCGGTCACGACCTGGTGGGGCGTGAGCTGCCACACGACCCATGCGACCCAGCCGATGGCGAACAGCATCAGCATAGCCATCGTTCGCCAGAAAAAATCGGACGCGAGCGCACGGGTCGGAACCGAGTGCATGTGCTGCGCCATCCCCAGAGTAGCGGGCCCGGCCATCGTGCCGGATGCCGCATGGCGCTTGTCCAGGTCACGCAGCATCTTGTTGATGAGGCTCATCGCAGCATCATCCAGCCTATGCTCGAGAACGCCACGCAGGCGAGCGCGAGCCACAGCCAGGCGCGTGAGAGGCCGAACGAGGCCGGCGTATCGGCGCTCGCCTCTCGGGCGTGCCGCGCGGTCACCCTGCGCGTGCCCTCCCCGTACGCGAGCATCATGGCCTTGTTGGCGAGAATATTGATCAGGCGGGGTACGCCCCGGCTCGCGCGGTAGATCTTCCTGGCGGCGGGGGGCGCGAATACGCCGTCGCCCGTATAGCCGGCGATCGCGAGGCGGTGAACGAGGTAGTGCTCGGTCTCCTCGCGCGTCAGCGTCCCCATGTGGTGCTGGAAGGTGATGCGCTGGCGCAGCTGCCGGATCGACTCGTGCGCGAGCTTCTCGTCGAGCTCGGGCTGCCCGAACAGGATCACCTGGGCGAGCTTGCGCTTCTCGGTCTCGAGGTTGGTGAGCAGCCGCAGCGTCTCGAGCGACTCGAGCGGCATCGCCTGCGTCTCGTCCAGGCACACGACCACGCGCTTCTTCTGCCGCGCGAAATCGAGCAGCGCGAGGTTCAGCGCCTTCAGCAGATGATGCTGGTCGAGGCCGCCGTCGAGCTTCACCCCCATTTCCTCGGCGAGAGCGAGCAGCAGCGTCTTGGGCTCCAGATTCGGATTGGGGATGTACGCGCTCGCCCAGTTGTCGTCGAGCGTGGCGAGGAACTTGCGGCACAGGAGCGTCTTTCCGGTCCCGACTTCGCCGGTGATCTTGATGAAGCCCTCGCCGTTCGCGACCGCGACCAGCAGCGTGTTGAGCGCCTCCTGGCTGCTCGCGCACGCGTAGAAAAAACTCGTGTCGGGCGTGATCCCGAACGGAGCCTCCCGCAGACCGAAGTGGGAAAGGTAGATCACTTCGGCTTGTCGATCACCGCACCGCGGTATCCTGGCCGTAGCCTTGAAGCCGGTCGCGGGCCTGCTGCAGGTCCTCTTCCCATTCCTTCTCCCCCTTGATGACGGTCGGCTTGAGCAGGATCACCAGCTCTCTTTTCACGGTCGTGCGCGTGGTGCTGCGGAAAGCCGCACCGATGCCCGGGATGTCCTGAAGGCCGGGAACGCCCGATTTCTGGGTGGTGACCGACATCTGCATCAGGCCTCCCAGCGCGACGATGTTGCCGTCCTGCGCGCGAACCAGCGTATCCGTTTCATTGATCGAGCTCTTTGCGAGCGGAATGTCCTGGGCGCCGCCGACTCCGAAATTGAATTGCACGGGATCGTTCGTGACGTCGCTCACCAGGGGATGGATGTGCAGCAGGATGTTGCCGTCCTCGTCGATCTGCGGCGTGATGTCGAGCGATACGCCCGAGAAGAACGAGTTGAAGGTCGGCGTGATCTGCACCGAGGTGATCACCCCGGTCGGGCTCGTGATGGGCGTTCCCGTGATGTTGGTGACGAAGAACTGGTCGGTCCCGACCTTGAGCACCGCCTTCTGGTTGTTGAGTGCGGCGACGCGCGGGCTCGAGAGCACCTGCACCGTTCCCTGCGTCTCGAGGAAATTGATCAGGGCGGCGAAATTCCTGGTCTGGAACGCGAGCCCGAACAGGGACGCCGCCGGATTGGTGAAGTTGACCAAATTGGCCCCGGGAAGCGCTCCGAGGGTCGGGGTGGTCACCGTGAGCGCGTCCGGCGTTCCGGTGACGGTCGCGCCGGTCGTAAGCGGCGTTGGCGTTCCGGGCGCGGGGGATTTCTGCAGCACGGTGCCCTGCGAAACCTGTCCGCCGGAGAGCCCTCTGGCGGAGAACGCGGCCCAGTTGATGCCGGCCTGATAGTCCTGGTTCAGGGTGACGTCGACGACCTTGGCTTCGATCATGACCTGCCGCTCGACGGACATGCGTATGGCCTTCAGATATTTCTCGACGGTTCGCAGCTCGTACGGCAGAGCCCGCACGACGACTACGCCCGATTGCGGGCTCACCACGACGTTTCTCCCCTCGCCCGATCCGACCAGCGCCCGCAGCGACAAGGCGATCTCGTTCCAGAGGTCGCTTTGCGAAACCATCGAGACCCGGCTGGCGTCCAGGCTCGTCGTCGCGATGCTGCTCAGTCCGACCGCGCCCAGCGCCGGTGACATCGGCTGCCCGCCGGTCGACGCGCCCGGCGTGATTGCGATCGGCGCGGTCCCGGGGGCGCCGCCGGAGCCCTGGACGTTGCCCGAGACTGCGCCGGAGGACACCCGGACGTCGCTGCGCCCGGAGCGCAGGCCGATCAGGTAGTTGACGTGGTAAACCCGGGTCTGCAGGCCGGCGGCTTCGACGTAGATGCGCGTCCCGTCGATCCGGAATTCGTATCCGTACACTTCGCGGATCGCCTCGAGCGCCTCGCGCACGGTCACGTCTTTCAGGTTCACGGATATCGCTCCCCTGACCGCGGGATTCACTACCATGCTGTAGCGCGTGCCGGACACGATCGACATGAACACCTGTTGCGCAGGCGCAGCGTTCACTACGAGATCGAAGCGAGGCTCGATGGGCGCTCCCGGCAGCTTGGGTATCTCGGCGCGCAGCGGCGGCAGCAGCGCTTCCCGGACCGCCTCGGGCTGGCTCGAGCGAGCCTGCTTGCTCGCATTGTCCACCTCCGCGAGAATTCCCGCGTCCACCTGTTTGGTCACGACCTGCGGCTGGACGCAAGACCCCAGCAGGAAGGCCACTGCGGCGACACTAGTTCGTTTCATGGGTTCCGTCCTCCCGACTGTCGTCGGCATTCGTCGAGCTCGGTCCGGAGGATGAGCGCATCCTGCGATTGACCGAGGAATAGAGCCTGATCACTTCGGTGGACTCCGGCTTCTGGAGCACGATCTCCTCGTCGCTGATCCCGACCAGGGTAGCATTGCCGTAGCGTTCGCCGAGATTGACCGTGCGCCCGTTGATCGTCGCCTGGCGCCGGCTCTTCGAGATGATGATCACCTGGGCCGGCGAGTTGCCCGGGGGAGCGAGCTGCGACTCGGCGATGCCTCCCCCGAGGAGCTCGCGCGGCGGGCGGGTAGGATCGCTCAGCCCTTGAGCGCAGACCGGCAACGCCGCGAGCGAGGCGAGGAGCGGTAAGAGGCTCCGGATCAGATAAGCAACCATGTTTTATCAGGGCTCAGCGTATAGAGCGTGACCTTGAGCGTCGCCTGGGGGTACATGCCCGCCTGCAACTCCATATTGCCCCAGAAGATCTTCGCGGGGTTGCGCTCGAGCTCGGCGAGGTAGCCGAGCAGCCTGAGGTACGTTCCCGATACGGTGACCTCGATTCCGTGGCGGTACATCGTGGCGCCGCCCGTCAACGTCGTCGGAAGCTGCGTCAAGCCGGTCGCGGCGATCGAGCGCAAGCTGACGAGCTCGATCTCCGGGTTTCGCTTCAGTATTTCGGACAGCATCTTCGTCATGCGGTCCGGCGTGATCAGCTCGCTCTGTCTTCCCGCGAGCTCGCGGTCGAGGGCGGCGAGCTCGGCGACGCGCTTTTCCAGACGCTGCCGTTTCGCGTTCGCCCCTTCGCCGAGTCGCGCCTGCGCGTACGCCTGCAGTTGCGTCTGCATCGCGTGGATTTCGTCTGTCTGCTGCTGATTGAGCTGCGAGTCGATCTTTTGCCGCCGCAGGATGGGCTCGAAAAGCGCGTTGTCCGCGATTCCGACCAGCACCGCCGCGGCGGCGAGAAACACGAGCACCCGCTCGCGCAGGCTCATCGCGTCGAGGCGTTTGGTGTAGCCGAGCAATATCTCGCGCAGGCGCATCGCTAGGATTGGGGCTTGCCGGGCTGCGCCGGCGAGGTGACCGAGAAATCCACGATCGAGTTCCGCCCATCCTTCCCGGCGGACCCGGTGCGCGTAATCGCCAGAGCGTCGAGCGGACGGCCCCGGAGCACGGGCTCCTGCCTCAGGCGTCCGATCAGCACCGGAACCAGGTCGGCCCGCACGGCCCGCCCGGTGAGGCTCAGCTGCTCGCCTCCTTCGGAGATCTGGATGCCGGTGAGCCACACACCCTGCACCGTCTGCCGCGCAAAAGCCCGGAGATACTCGGAATAGGCGTTCGGGTTGCGG
>DASSJA010000078.1:0-4845 GCA_035691445.1 Burkholderiales bacterium
GAGCCTCCGAATCCATCCTGAACAGTCCCCGGTTCGTCGAGGAGACGGCGATGGGCTACCGGAAGCTCGGGCTTGCGGTGCTCGACGAGGACCGCCGGATCCTCGCGGCGTCGGAGGGCTTCAGCGTGCCTCCGAAGGCGCTGCCGGAGCATGCGATCCCGATGGAGGCGCTTCCCGAGCACATCGACAACGAGGCCGAGCGCGCCCTGCGCGCCGGCTTCGGCCGGCTGAGCCGGGAATGGACCGCCCCGGACGGGCGCTGGTACCAGGTCCTCCTCGCCCGCGTGTCCCTTCCCTTGAGCGCGAGCGGGCAGCCCCGATCGGTGCTGATCGCGCTTTCCTACGAGCGGTCGCTCCCGCGGGAATTGCTCGCCCGCTACCGCAAAGGGCTGATGGAGACGCTGATCGTGAGCGTGCTCGCCGCCGCGGCGCTCGGCGTCTGGGCGGCGCGTCTCGTGCTGAAGCGCGCCAGGCGCATCGCCGCGACCGCCGGCCGCATCAGCGCGCACGCGCTGAACGAAAGGCTCTCGCTCGAGGACACGCCCGAGGAATTCCTCGAGTCGACGCTCGCGTTCAACCACATGCTCGATCGCCTGCAGGGCTCGTTCACGCGCCTCTCTGAATTCTCCTCCGACCTGGCACACGACCTGCGCACCCCGATCAACAATCTGCTGGGCGAGGCGCAGGTCGCGCTGTCGAGGCCGCGCGAGGCGGCCGAGTATCGCGCCGTGCTCGAATCCGCGGTCGAGGAGTACGAGCGGCTCTCGCGCATGATCGAGAACATGCTGTTTCTCGCGAGGGCCGACAACGCGCAGGCGCTCGCTGCCCCGCAGTGGATCGACCTGCGCCAGGCGCTGGGAAAAATCCTGTCCTACTACGAGCTGCTCGCCGAGGAGCGCAATGTCCGGCTCGCGCTCGAGGTGCGCTCGGAAAAGGGCGGGAAGGCGCGCGCGTGGGCGGACGAGCTCATGCTCAATCGAGCGGTGGGAAATCTCATTTCGAACGCGTTGCGCCACGGCGAGCGGGATTGCACGGTCCGCGTGAAGGCGCTCGCGCGCGGGGACGGCTCGGCGGAAATCGAGGTGTCCAATCCCGGAGCGGGGATTGCGGGAGAGCATTTGCCGCGCATCTTCGACCGCTTTTACCGTCCCTGCAGCTCCCGGGAGGACTCCGCCGCGGGGTCGGGGCTCGGCCTCGCGATCGTCAAGTCGATCGTGGAGCTGCACGGCGGCCGGGTCGGCGTGAGGAGCGAGCCGGGCCTGGAGACGGCGTTCACGCTGAATTTTCCGGCGGCGGGCCGCGCCTAGGCGCGACCGCTACTCGCGGAGGTCGTTCCTCAGGCGGTAGGCCTCGTCGAGATCGGCGCGCGCCGCGTCGACTTCGGCCGCGATGGCGCGCTGGCGCGCGAAATACTCCGGGCCGAGGCGGCTGTGTCCGCCGGAGTTGCCCAGTCGCTCGCCCGGCAGGGGCTCGACCGCCTGCCGCTGACGCTCCTCCGCCTTCTTGAGGGCACGCCCGGCCGCCTCGATCTGCGAGTAGGCCTCGTCGAGCGCCAGCGTCCTGAGTTCCTCGTCTGGCCTGGACGCGGAGCGTCGCGGCGAATCGCCCTCCCCGAGAGCCGCGGCCGGAGGTGCGGGAGGGAGGTCGAGCCGCCCGATCAACTTCGCGTTCCTCACGGGCGAGTCGGAATAGACGAGGGTGCCATCCGGGCGCTGATACTTGTATACGGTTTCCGCCGCGGCCAGGATCGGGCTCACCGCCAAGAGGACTGCAACTATGCCTTTGATCGTGGTCATGAAATTCTCCGATTGGGGAGAAGATTTCAATTGGACAAAAAAATCCGGCGGAAGTGTCCGGATCGCAGCCGACGCGGGTTCGCGCGCGGAGCGGGTGGTAGAATTTCGGCGTCTCGAGTCCGCTCCAAGCTGATGCCGAATCCCGCCTTCGTCCACCTTCGGCTTCACAGCGAGTTCTCCATCACCGACGGCATCGTGCGCATCGACGAGGCCGTCGAGCGTGCGGCAGCCGACGGCATGCCGGCGCTGGCGATCACCGATCTCGCCAACGTCTTCGGCATGGTCAAGTTCTACAAAGCGGCGCGCGCGACGGGTGTGAAGCCCGTGATCGGCTGCGACCTGTGGCTCACCAACGAGGCCGAGCGCGACAAGCCGCATCGCCTGCTCCTGCTGGTGCAGTCGCGGGCAGGGTATCTCAAGCTCTCGGAGCTCCTCACGCGTGCGTGGCTCGAGAATCAGCACAGGGGCCGAGCGGAGGTCAGGAAAAACTGGTTCGCCGAAGGCACGGAAGGCCTGATCGCCCTCTCGGGAGCGATGCAGGGCGAGGTCGGCGCGGCGCTGCTCCAGGACCCGGCGCGCGCCCGGCATGCGGCCGCGGAGTGGGGGCGGCTCTTTCCCGGCCGCTACTACCTGGAAGTGCAGCGCGCAGGCAGCCCGCAGACCGAGCCCCACATCGAAGCGACGCTGCGGCTCGCCGGAGAGTGCTCGCTTCCGGTGGTCGCGACGCATCCGGTGCAGTTCCTGCGGCAGGAGGATTTCGCGGCACACGAGGCGCGCGTGTGCATAGCCGAGGGCTACGTCCTCAGCGACCGCCGCCGCCCGCGGCCGTTCACCCGGGAAAGCTACTTTCTCGGCCAGGCCGAAATGGCGAAGCGCTTCGCGGATCTGCCCGAGGCGCTCGCCAACTCGGTCGAGATCGCCCGGCGCTGCAACCTCGCGCTCGAGCTGGGCAAATCGAGGTTGCCGGTTTTCCCGACGCCGGAAGGCATGCCCCTCGAGGACTATCTCCGGAAGCAGGCTCAGGACGGCCTGGGACACCGGCTCGAAACGAGCTACGGCGCCAAGGCCGACCAGCAGTGGAAGGAGAAGTACAACCTCAGGCTCGAGCTGGAGCTCCGGACGATCATCAAGATGGGCTTCGCCGGCTACTTCCTCATCGTCGCGGACTTCATCAACTGGGCAAAATCAAACGGTGTGCCCGTCGGCCCGGGCCGGGGCTCGGGCGCGGGGTCGCTCGTGGCTTACTCGCTGGGCATCACCGACCTGGACCCCTTGCGCTATGACCTCCTCTTCGAGCGCTTCCTGAATCCGGAGCGCGTCTCGATGCCCGACTTCGACATCGACTTCTGCGAGCGCGGCCGCGACCGCGTGATCGAGTACGTGAAGCGCAAATACGGCGCGGAGTCCGTCTCGCAGATCGCGACCTTCGGCACGATGGCGGCGCGCGCGGTGGTGCGCGACGTCGGGCGGGTGATGGAATGGAGCTATACGCGAACCGACGAATTGGCGAAGCTCATTCCGTTTCAGCCCGGGAAGCGCATCACGCTCGAAGACGCGCGCCGGATGGAGCCTCGCCTGGCGGAACGGGAGAAGAGCGAGGAGGAGACAAGAGACCTCCTCGTTCTTGCGGGCCAGCTGGAGGGCCTCGCGCGCAACGTCGGCATGCACGCAGGAGGCGTGCTGATCGCGCCGGGCAGGCTCACGGATTTCTGCCCGCTGTACGCCGCGCAGGGCACCGAGAGCACCATTTCCCAGTTCGACATGAAGGACGTCGAGCGGATCGGTCTGGTGAAATTCGACTTTCTCGGCCTGACCACGCTTACGGTCCTCGACTGGGCGACGCAGTCGATACGGGCGGCGGGCAGGCCGGATTTCGCGCTGGACAAGATACCGCTCGACGATCCGGCCGCATATCAGGTCTTCAGCAATGCCAACACCACCGCGATCTTCCAGTTCGAGTCGCGCGGCATGCGCGACCTCGTCAAGCGCGCGCGCCCCGACCGCTTCGAGGACATCATCGCCCTGGTGGCGCTCTACCGCCCGGGGCCGATGGAGCTGATCCCGGAGTTCGTCGAGCGCAAGAACGGCAAGCGCGTCGAATACCTCGACCCGCGCCTCGAGCCCATCCTGAAGCCCACCTACGGGATCATGGTGTACCAGGAGCAGGTGATGCAGATCGCACAGGTGATCGGCGGCTACTCGCTTGGCGGCGCCGACCTGCTGAGGCGCGCGATGGGCAAGAAGAACGCCGAGGAAATGGCGCAGCAGCGGGACATTTTCGTCGCGGGCGCGGAAAAGAACAAGCTGCCGCGCGCCAAGGCGATCCTGCTGTTCGACCTGATGGAGAAATTCGCGGGGTACGGCTTCAACAAGTCACACGCCGCCGCCTACGCGCTCATCGCCTATCAGACCGCCTATCTCAAGGCGCACCACGGGGCCGCGTTCATGGCCGCCAACCTCTCCGCGATCATGGACGATACCGACAAGGTGCACCAGTTCCACGAGGACGCGCTCGCGAACGGCCTCAAGGTGCTTCCGCCCGACGTGAACTCGGGCGAATATCGCTTCGTGCCGGTGGACGCGAAGACGATCCGCTACGGCCTTGGCGCGGTGAAAGGCACCGGGGAGTCCGCGATCGCCGCGATTCTCGCCGCGCGCAGGGACGGCGGGCCGTTTCGCGACCTCTTCGATTTCTGCGTCCGCGTCGACAAGCGCGCGGTTAACCGGCGCGTGGTCGAGGCGCTGGTGCGCGCCGGTGCCTTCGATTTCGCGGACGACGGCGCGGCGGCGCACCGCGCGAGCCTGCTCGCTTCGGTGGGCGTGGCGCTCGACGCCGCGGGACAGGCCGAACGCAATGCGATGCAGAACAGCCTTTTCGGCGCCGCGGACGACGCAGCGCAGCACAAACCCGCCCTCGTCGATGCCCCGCGCTGGACGGATGCGCAGCGCTTGCGCGAGGAAAAGACGTCTCTCGGGCTCTATCTTTCCGGCCACCCCTTCACCGAGCATCGCGCCGAAATCGGTAAGTTCGTCCGCACCAGCCTGAAGA
>DASSJA010000079.1:0-3218 GCA_035691445.1 Burkholderiales bacterium
GCAGCGCGCGGCCGACATCGCGGCAAAGGCGCTCGGCTCGATTCCCCCCGGCGCGGGGCGGGTATCCGAGGCGCTTTCGGCGATCGAGGCGTCGGCGCGCCTCGACGGCGCGGAAGAGGTGCAGCCGCGTCTTGCGCCCGATCTCGAGAAGGACGCGACTCTGCGTCGCTTCGAGGGAGACCGCCCGCTGGGCGCACGCTACGCGGTAGAGCTCTCGGTCGCGTACAAGGCGGCTTGGACGCGCGTGACGCAATGCTTCTCCAGGAGCACGCCGCCTCAGTCCTGGTTGCACGCGCAGAAACGGATGTCGTCCTGGGCGGCGGCTCTGAGCGAAGCCACGGCCTCCCCCGGCCCGCCCCCGGGCGAAGTCGCATTCTGGGGCGTCGAGGCCTGCCTGGGAACTCAGCCGTTCTCGATCGTCTCGAGCTCGGAGGGCCCTGCGCGCAGAAGCCTTCCCGGAGGCGCTCTCGCCTGCCTTTCGCTCAAACTCGAGCTGGCGGACGGTCCGTGGGTGGGGGGCGGACCGGTCGTGATCGGAGGCCGCGGGCCTGCCCGCCTGCTCGTCTAGTCCATCGCGCGAGCCGATTCCTCGTCCGCGGGTGAAGCGCCGAAGAAATTCCGCTTGAGCTCGGCAAGGCGATCACGCGCCTCCGCGGCCTTCTCGAACTCGAGATTGCGCGCGTAGTCGAGCATCTGCTTCTCCAGCCTCTTGATCTCCCTGGCGAGCTGCTTCTCGGACATCGATTCGTAGCGCGCCTGCTCCTGCGCGGCCTTGAGCTGCAACCCCAGGTCTTCGACGTCGCGCGCACCCTCGATCATGTCGCGAACCTCCTTGGAGATGCCGATGGGCGTGATGCCGCGCTCCGTGTTGAACTCGATCTGCTTGGCGCGGCGTCGCTCGGTCTCCTCGATAGCCCGCTTCATCGAATCGGTGACGCGATCCGCATAGAGGATCGCCCTGCCGTTCAGATGGCGCGCGGCGCGCCCGATGGTCTGAATCAACGAACGCTCGGAGCGCAGAAAGCCCTCCTTGTCCGCATCGAGGATCGCAACCAGCGATACCTCGGGCAGGTCCAGGCCCTCGCGAAGGAGATTGATCCCGACGAGCACGTCGAATTCGCCCAGGCGCAGGTCCCGGATGATCTCCACGCGCTCGACCGTCTCGACCTCCGAGTGCAGGTAGCGCACCTTGACGCCGTGCTCGGCCAGGTAGTCGGTGAGCTCCTCGGCCATGCGTTTGGTGAGCGTGGTCACGAGCACCCGCTCTCTGCGGGCGACGCGCAGGCTGATCTCCCCGAGCAGGTCGTCCACCTGTGTCGAGGCCGGTCGCACCTCGAGCGCGGGGTCGACCAGCCCCGTAGGCCGCACGACTTGCTCGACGACCTGCCCCGAGTGCTCGCGCTCGTATTCCGCCGGCGTCGCCGATACGAAAACCGTCTGCCGCATCACTTTCTCGAATTCCTCGAACTTCAGCGGCCGGTTGTCGAGCGCCGAGGGCAGCCTGAATCCGTAGGCGACGAGGTTCTCCTTGCGCGAGCGGTCCCCGCGGTACATTCCCCCCAGCTGGCCGATGGTGACGTGCGACTCGTCGATGAACATGAGGGCGTTCGGCGGCAGGTAATCGATCAGCGTCGGCGGCGGCTCACCCTCCTTCCTTCCGGACAGGTGCCGCGAATAGTTCTCGATCCCCTTGCAGAAACCGAGCTCGTTCAGCATCTCCAGATCGAAGCGCGTGCGCTGCTCCAACCGCTGCGCCTCGAGCAGCTTGCCCGCCTTCTGGAAATGATCGATCCGCGCAGCGAGCTCGATCTTGATCGCATCGACCGCCCTGAGCGTCGTCGCGCGCGGGGTGACGTAATGGCTCGAGGGATAGACCGTGAAGCGCGGCACCTTCTGGCTCGCATGGCCGGTGAGAGGATCGAACAGGGTGAGGCCCTCGATCTCGTCGTCGGCGAGCGCGATACGCAACGCCGTCTCGGAATTCTCCGCAGGAAAGACGTCGAGGACGTCGCCGCGCACCCGAAACGCGCCGCGCTTGAACTCGAGCTCGTTTCTCTCGTACTGCATCGCCACCAGGCGCGCGATGATGTCGCGCTGGGACATCTTTTCCTTCTCGCGCACGTGGAGGATCATGCCGTGGTAGTCAACGGGGTCGCCGATGCCGTAGATGCAGGACACCGTCGCGACGATCACGGCGTCCTCGCGCTCGAGCAGCGACTTGGTCGCCGACAGCCGCATCTGCTCGATGTGCTCGTTGATGCTCGAATCCTTCTCTATATAGAGATCTCGGGAGGGTACGTAGGCCTCGGGCTGGTAGTAGTCGTAGTAGGAGACGAAGTACTCGATGGCGTTCTCGGGGAAGAACTCCCGCATTTCGGCGTAGAGCTGGGCGGCGAGCGTCTTGTTCGGTGCGAGGACGAGCGACGGCCGGCCGAGGCGTGCGATCACGTTCGCCATGGTGAAGGTCTTGCCCGAGCCGGTGACCCCGAGCAGGGTCTGATACGAAAGCCCGTCGCGGATGCCTTCGACGAGCTTCTCGATCGCCTCGGGCTGATCCCCGGCCGGGGGAAAGATCTGGGCAAGACGGAAAGGACTGTCGGGAAACGTCTGGGTCACGGCCTCGATCTTACCCCGCTCCGGCATCGAGGAGTGCGAGCACCGAATCCAGAAGGAAATCGATTTCCGGTTCCGCGATCGCATAAGGCGGCATCCAGTAGACCGTCGCCCCCAGGGGGCGAAGAAGCACGCCTGCCTCGACCGCGCGCCGGCCGAATTCCCTCGCAAACGCCGGTCCCGCCCCTCGCACGTCGAAGGCCCAGATCATTCCCGAGTTGCGGAAATGCGCAACACGCGGGTGCAAGCGTATGGGTTGGGCACGCCGATTGAGGTAGGCGGCCGTGCGCCGGTTGCGCTCCAGGACGTTTTCGTCCCGGACGATGTCCAGCACGGCGAGCGCGGCGCGGCAGGCGAGCGCGTTGCCGCTGTAAGAATGCGAATGCAGGAAGCCCCGCTCGAGCCTGTCGTCGTAGAAGGCCCGGTACACGCGGTCGTTGGCCATCACGACCGAGAGCGGCAGGGTTCCTCCCGTGATCCCCTTCGAGAGGCACAGCAGATCGGCTGCGATTCCCGCCTGCTCGCAGGCGAACAAGGTTCCGGCCCGCCCGAAGCCGACCGCGATCTCGTCCGCGATCAGGTGCACCTCGACGCCACCGCAGATC
>DASSJA010000080.1:0-4652 GCA_035691445.1 Burkholderiales bacterium
CGACCGCGCGCAGGACATCGTCGCGTTCATGCGCGGGCAGGGCGGGAGCGACCACCATATCTTCGGCTTCATCAAGTCCGACCGGCCGGGCTTCCACCACGCGAGCTTCGAGGTCGGCAACGTCGACGAGATCGGCATGGGTGCCTGCAGGCTGCTCGACCGGGGCTACAAGGACGGCTGGGGATTCGGCCGGCACGTCATCGGCTCGAATTTCTTCCACTACATCCGCGATCCCTGGGACAGCCTTGCGGAGTACTTCTGCGACATCGATTACATCCCGGCCGATTCTAACTGGAAAGCGACGAACTACCCGGCGGAGGATTCCCTGTATGTATGGGGTCCCAGGCCGCCGGAGGCGTTCGGGATGAACTTCGAGAAGGCCTGAGGCGCTACGCGGCCAGCGAGATCACCGATTCCTCGTAGCGGCCCGCGCCCATGTCGCCCTCCGAAAAGATCTTGCGCTCGGCGATCCACCTGAAGGATTCTTCGAACACTTCTTTCGTGTAGGGCTCGAACACGATGCGCTCGCCCGGGCCCCAGCGACGCACGTCCATCTGGTCGATGAAGCGGGCGGGGAATTCTTTCTTGTAGTGATGCGTGTAGAGCTCGGGGCGCAGGTCGATGTCGCGCTGGGCGCGGCGCAGCGCCCGGAAGTATTTCTTCAGGTCCTCGGGAGAAGGGTTGCCCGAGATCGACATCGCCATCATGAACGTCGTGTCGATCACCTTGCGGAAGCCGAGCTGCTCGAGGAAGTAGTACGGCCCGCTGAAGAGCGACGCGGCGGGGACCTTGCGGTCGATCAGCTTCTCCAGGCGCGAGAAGAGCAACCCGTCGGCGAATGAGAGCTGGATGTCCGAGAGCGGCATGTACTGCTCGAGGCCCTGGATGGTCGAGTAGTGGCTGCCCGACTGGTAGCCGACCGAGATCGGCACGCCTTTCAGCTGGCTCGGGTGCCTGATGTCGGATTCCGGCGGAACGAACACGCCACAGGGCGCAACCGAATAGGCGTCGGCGTAGAGCTTGCCGTGGCCGGTCGAAGCGGCGACGTTGACGGTCCAATGGCAGGCGCCGCTCACGTCGCAGGCCCGGCCCTGCTCGATACTCTGGAAGGCGCCGATCTTGTCGGGCGTGGCGTGCTTTTTCGCCACGTCGCCCGGGCCGTAGTTGTCGCGGAACTCGTAATCCAGGCCTTCGGACTTGAAATAACCTTTTTCCTCGGCGACCCATTCCTGCAACCGGAAGTGCGGGGAAATCACGAATTTCGACATCGACGGCTCCTCGGGAGATCAATCCGGTGGAAATTTACTCCGAGGAAAGGTGGAAAGCAAAGGAACCGCCGTGGGCCCGTGCCCACCCCGATGCGGAATGGAGACCTGTAAGATAGCGACGGCCCATCATGGACTTCCTGGTTAACGGCGCGCCGCGCCGAATCGAGATCGACCGGCTCGTGATCGCAGGCTGGACCGGGCGCGACAAGGCCGCGGTCGAAAAGCACATAGAGGACCTGGCGGCGATCGGAGTCAGGCGTCCCCGCGCCGTGCCCACTTTCTACCGGCTGGGGGCGGGCCTGCTGACCACCGCGCGCGATGTGGACGTCGTGGGCGGGGATTCGAGCGGAGAGGTCGAGTTCGTGCTGGTTTCGGCGCCGGACGCCCTGTACGTCGGGGTGGGCTCCGATCACACCGACCGCAAGGTCGAGGCCTACGGTGTGACCGTTTCCAAGCAGATGTGTCCGAAGCCGATCGGTGCGGAGCTCTGGCCGTACGCCGAGGTCGAGGGGCGCTGGGACCGCCTGGTGCTGCGCTCGCACGTGACGCGCGGCGGCAAGCGCCGCCTGTACCAGGAGGGCGAGGTGAGCCAGATACTCGCTCCGCGCGATCTGCTCGTGCGCTTCTCGGCCGCGTCCGGAGCGCTCGCTCCGGGCACCGCGATGTTCTGCGGGACGCTCGCGGTGCGAGGCGAGATCGGCGGCGGGGAGCGCTTCGAAGTGGAGCTGCACGACCCCGCGAGGAATCGCAGCCTCAGGCACGAGTACGCTGTCCGCGCGCTAGAGCTCGCGGACTGAGGAGGAATCATGGCAATCCGGAAGGAGCACACGGAGTTCCACAAGATCGATCTTGAGCGCGGCTGGGAAAAACTTCCCGGCTACCCGGACGGAATACGCCAGCAGGTGCTCGCGGGATTTCTCGACGAGAAGAGAAAGCGCGGCTTCCGAACGCGCCACCTGCGCTTCGATCCGGGCGTGTACACCACCGAGCCCTTCGTGCACGAATATTGGGAAGAGGTATACGTCATATCGGGCGACCTCTTCGTCGGCAGCGATCGGAGCGGCAAGGGCGGAACCCGCTTCGGTCCCAACACCTACGCATGCCGGCCGCCCGGCACCGTCCACGGGCCGTTCAGGTCGGAAAGTGGCTGCCTGCTGCTGGAGATGCACTATTACGACGACGCCGTGAAAGCCTAGCCGACATGACGGACGCCGTTGTCCGACCGATCGCCGCGCTCGCGCGCGATCTTGCCGAGGGCAGGACCACGAGCCGCAGGCTCGTCGAGGAGGCGCTCGCGCGCATCGCCGACGCGAGCGGCGAGGGCGGACGCGCGTTCACGAAGGTGAGTGCTCAGGGAGCGCTCGCAGCCGCCGAGGCTTCCGACCGACAGCGAAAAGAGGGCGTCGTACCCTCGCCGCTTGCGGGCCTGCCGGTCTCGATCAAGGATCTCTTCGACATCGCGGGCGAGGTCACGACCGCCGGTTCGACGATCCTGCGCGATCGACCCCCGGCGGCCGCCGACGCGGGCGCGGTGGCGCGGCTGCGCGGCGCGGGTGCGGTGGTCATAGGACGCAGCAACATGACCGAGTTCGCTTTCTCGGGAATCGGCATCAACCCGCACTACGGGACTCCCGCCAATCCCTACGACCGCGGCTCCAGAAGAATCCCGGGCGGATCGTCCTCGGGCGCCGCGGTCTCGGTCGCGGACGGCATGGCCGCGTTCGCGCTCGCCACGGACACCGGGGGCTCGGTGCGGATTCCGGCCGCGCTGTGCGGCGTCGCCGGTTTCAAGCCGACAGCGGTGCGCGTTCCTCGCGAAGGTGCGTTTCCGCTTTCGACCACCCTGGATTCGGTCGGGCCGATTGCGCCAACCGTCGGCTGCTGTGCGACGGTTTTCCAGGTGCTCGCGGGCGAGGCGGTGCGGCCGCTCGTCCCCGCCGCGCTGTCGGCGACGCGCCTGGGTGTGCCGGAGAACTACATGCTCGAGGATCTCGACGTCGAGGTGATGGAGGCGTTCCAGTCGGCCGTGCAGCGGCTGTCGCGCCGCGGCGCGAGGATCGTGGACATCGCCGTGCCCGAGTTCGACGAGGCGGCCAGGGCGAACGCCGGCGGGGGAATTTCGCCGCCCGAGGCCTACGCGGTCCACCGCAAATGGATAGAGCGCGACCGGGAAATCGACCCGCGGGTTCTCGAGCGCATCCTGCGCGGCGGGCTGGTCACCGCCCCCGACTACATCGAGCTGCTCGCGACCCGGGCGCTCCTGATGAAGCGCTTCGCGCTGCACCGCAACCACGTCGACGCCATGCTCATGCCCTCCGTGCCGCGCATCGCCCCGAGGATCGATGGCCTGGAGCGCAATCCGGAGGGTTTCCGCCTGGCAAACGGCAACATGCTGCGCAACACGAATCTGATCAATTTCCTGGACGGCTGCGCACTTACGCTCCCGATCCATCCGCCCAGGACCGCGCCCGTCGGCCTGATGGTGGTCGGGTTCAACGGGGAGGACGAGCGCGTCCTCTCCGTGGGGCTTGCGCTCGAGACGGCGCTGGCGTACCAAGGGCCGGTGCTCGTAGAATAGTTGTTAAAGCGGACGCCTGAGGCGCCGCTTTAACTCCGCGCGTTGGAACGGACGCTTCGCGCCGTTCAACGCGCGGAATCGTTCGGATAGACGAAAATGGAGGAGGGGCAGCACCATGCGCAATAAAACATTGCAATGTCTTGTCGCAGCCGGCGTCGTAGCCGCGGCCGCGCTCCTTGCGGCGGCGCCCGCAGCCGCCCAGCAAAAGGTGAAGATCGGGTTCATCACCACGCTCTCGGGCCCGCAGGGAGTCATCGGCGAGTACATGAGGAACTCGGTCGAGCTCGCGCTCGATCATCTCGGGCACAAGATGGCGGGACTCGACGTCGAGGTGGTCTACGGCGACGACCAGGTCAAGCCCGACGTGGGCAAGCAGGTGGCGGAGGAGATGCTGAAGAGGCAGCAGGTCGATTTCGTCGCCGGAATCATCTGGTCGAACGTCATGCTCGCGGTCGCGCCCACGGTCACCGCGGCGGGCAAGTTCATGATCGGCACCAACGCGGGCCCGCACGAGCTCGCGGGGAGCATGTGCAACGAGATGTTCTTCACCACGTCCTGGCAGAACGACGATACCCCGGAGGCGATGGGCAAGGTGATGCAGGATCAGGGCATCACCGACGTCTACGTCATGGCGCCGAACTATGCCGCCGGCAAGGACATGGTGAACGGATTCAAGCGCTCCTACAAGGGCCGCATCGTCGACGAGGTGTATACGCGCCTGGGGCAGACCGACTACCAGGCGGAGCTATCGCAGCTGCGCGCGAAGAACCCCAAGGCGGTGTTCGTCTTCTATCCGGGGGGCATGG
>DASSJA010000081.1:0-5282 GCA_035691445.1 Burkholderiales bacterium
CATGCATTGTATGTACGCGTAGTCGTAACGCCGCTGCAGGCCGTACGCCGAAGTCTCTCCGGCGCCGGCGCCCGCCGCAGAGCCGAGGAGAAGCCCGCCTCCGGCGCCGGCGGCTGCGCCGCTGCGGCCTCCCAGAGCCGCGCCGGCGGCAGCGCCGATCGCGGTACCAACCACGGCGCTCTTCGCCGCGCTGTCAGCGGCAGCCTCCGAAGCCGAGGTGCCGCCGATCTGAAACTTGGCGAAATTGCGGCAATCGACGTCGTCGTAACGGAACTGGTCGAAGGTCTTGCCCGAGCCCGGCAGCACCATGACGCTCGGACCCTCGGGCACGCTTACGCACGCGGCGAGCACGAGCAACGCGCTCAAAACAGTCGAGATTCGAAGGAGGTTCATGATGGCGGCAGCGATCAGCCGCCGGTGGGCTGCGGCGTCACCCGCTGCCAGCCCCCGGGGCATTCCTTCACGTACGGGTAGTAGGTCTTGGATTCCGCGCAGTAGTACCAGTACGCGGTCTGCGGAGGCGCGGCGCGCGCGCTGCCCTGCTCGACGTAGGTCGGCGGCGCGACCGGCACCGTGACCACGGGCGGGTAGTAATAGTAAGGCGGGTAGTACCAGGGATAGAAGGGACCGCCGATGAACACGCCGAAATGCACGCGCCCGTTGTGCCAGGCGAGTGCCGGCGCGCTCGCCATCGCGCCCGCGAGCACTGCACTCAAAACCAAGACCGCTTTGACCCGGTTCATGATCGCGTTCTCCGCTTCGTCCGACAACGTCATGCTAGCAAAGGCCCACGGCGTCCGCGTAACCAATTGTCACAAATTGTGACATGCGTTGCGAGACGCTGATCAACGCATAACGCGTGGAGCGTACAAAGGATTACAGGGATTCTCAATCGATCTTGGCTCCCGAGCGCTTCACGACTTCCGCCCATTTCGCGGAGTCCCGGCGTATCGTTTCCGCGAAATCCTCGGGGGTCCCCCCGGCCGGCTCGTTGCCGATCTGCGCGGAGTGCGCGAGAAACGCCGGTGCGGTGATCGCCTTGTTGATCGCGGCGTTGAGCCTGAGCACCACCGCACGGGGCATGCCGGCCGGGCCGATGACGCCCGTCCACGTGGCCGCCTCGTAGCCGGGAACGCCGGCCTCGGCGATGGTAGGCAGCTGGGGAAAGCCGGCGGAACGCTTCGCCCCGCTCACCGCGAGCGCGCGCACCTTGCCCGAGCGCGCGTAGGTCGAGATCGAGTTCAGGCTCTCGAACATCACCTGTACGTGCCCGGCGATGAGATCGTTGATCGCCATCGCGCCGCCCTTGTAGGGCACGTGCACGATGTCCGTGCCGGTCATGTACTTGAACAATTCGCCACCGACGTGCCCCGGCGACCCGTTGCTCGAGGAAGCGTTCATGAGCTGGCCGGGATTCTTCCTCGCGTATTCGATCAGCTCCTTCACCGAATGCACCGGCAGCGAGGGAGTCACCGCGAGCAGCAGGTGGCTCCTGACGACCAGCGCGATCGGCTGCAAATCGCGCTCGATGTCGTAGGGCAGCCTGCTCACCATGTGGCGTGTGATCGCCATCGCGCCGATCGGGCCCATGCCGATGGTGTAGCCGTCGGGCGCGGATTTCGCGACGAGGTCGATGCCGATGGTGAGCGCGCCTCCCGGCCGGTCCTCCACCACCATCACCTGGCCGAGGGGCCCCTGCATCTCGGCCGCGAGCAGGCGCGCAACCGTGTCGGTCGCGCTGCCCGCCGCCTGGGGAACGATCAGGCGGACCGGGCGCGCCGGATATTGCGCGGACGCGGCGGACGCGGCCGCCGCAAGGATGAGGAGAAATCCGCGCCGCACGCCTATTCCGCCCGGATGTGGGCTGCCGCCGCGACCTTCGCCCACTTCTCGCTCTCCGACCGGATGAAGGCGGCGAAATCCTCGGGCGTGCTGCCGACGGGCTCGGCGCCGTCCGCGGCGAGGCGCTTCATCACGTCGGGATCACGCAGCGCGCGCACGATCTCGTCGTGCAGGCGCGCGACGACCGGGCGCGGGGTACCCGCGGGCGCGAGCACGCCGTACCATTGCGTCGAGTCGTATCCCGCGAGGCCGGATTCGGCGACCGTCGGGATATCGGGCAGGGCCACGCTTCTTTTCGCGCTCGTGACTGCGAGCGCGCGCAGCTTCCCCGACTTGATATGAGGCAGCGCCGTGAGGACGTTCGGCGCCATCACCAGGACCTGTCCCGCGAGCAGATCCACGACGCCCGGCGCCGTCCCCTTGTAAGGCACGTGGACCATGTCGATCCCGGCCATGCTCTTCAGCAGCTCGACCGACATTTGCGGGGAGGTGCCGATTCCCGCCGAGGCAAAATTGAGCTGCCCGGGGTGCTGCTTCGCATACGCAATCAGCTCGGCCAGCGATTTCACCGCCAGGGACGGATGCACCACGAGAACATTGGGCAGGGACGCGGCCTGCGTGATCGGGGCGAAGTCCCGCAAGGGATCGTAGGGGACCTTCTTGTACATGATCGGGTTGATCGCGAGCGTGCTCGCGGCCATCAGGATCGTGTAGCCGTCCGCAGGCGACCTGGCGGCGAGCTCGATGCCGATCATCTGGCCCGCGCCGGGGCGGTTGTCCACCACGAACTGCTGGCCCAGAACTTCCCCGAGCCTCAGCGAGATCGCGCGGGCGATGATGTCGGTTCCCCCGCCCGCGGCGGAGGGCACGATGAAGCGCACGGGCTTGGTCGGATACGCGGGCGTCTGCGCGGCCGCTCCGGCGCAGAGCAGAGCCGAGAGCAGAAAAAGTATTGTTCTCATCGGAACACGGGATTCGCGAAGACATTCATCTTATCATTGCAGCTCGATCTTCCTCGCCGCGACGACCTGCTTCCACTTCGCTATCTCCGCTTCGACGTGGCGCCGCATCTCCTCGGGGCTGCCCGCACCGGGCGTCCCGCCCCACTCGGCAAAGCGCCGGCCGATCTCTGGAAGAGCCAGGACGCGGCGCACCTCGCCGTTCAGGCGCTCGACGACCGGGGACGGCAGGCCCGCGGGACCCGCGATGCCGAGAAACGAGCTCGCCTCGTAGCCGGGCACGCTGTCCGCGACCGTGGGCACGCCCGGCAACGCGGCGGAGCGCTCGAGGGAAGTAACCGCGAGCGCCCGAAACTTTCCGCCCTGGATGTGCGGATAGGAGTTGGTCAGCGCGTCGATCAGCAGCTCCATGCGACCGGAGAGCACTTCGGTCAAAGGCTCGGCGCCGCCGCGAAACGGCACGTGCTGCATGTCGATCCCCGCCATCGAGACGAACATTTCGCCCGCGAGGTGATAAAGCGTCCCCATTCCCGGCGACGGATAGTTGACCTTGCCCGGATGGCTCTTCACGAAGGCGATGAATTCGCCCAGCGAGCGGAAGCGCGAATCGGTGCGCACCGAAAACACCAGCGGGTACGTCATCAGGGTCGAAATCCAGGAGAAGTCGCGCAGGGGATCGTAGGGCAGCTTCCTCATCGTCGCCGCCTGCGTGACGAAAGCGCCGCTGACGACGAGCAGGGTGTAGCCGTCGGGCGCGGATTTGGCGACGTGGTCGTTCGCAATGATGGAGCCGGCGCCCGTCCGGTTCTCCGGAAGCACCTGCTGCCCGAGGCCTTCGCTCATTTTGAGGGCCACCATCCGGCCCACGACGTCGACGTTGCCGCCGGTCGGAAAGCCGATCAGAAGCCTCACCGGCCTGAGCGGGTAATCCTGCGCGAGGGCGGGAGACACACCCAGCGCGGCGACAAGGGCGAGCGCCGCGTGCTTCATGCTGCTAGTCCGCGCGGACGTTGTTGACCTTCACCACCTTGCCCCAGCGCTCGACCTCGCCCTGAATGAAATCCTGCAGCGCCTCGGGGGTGCTGACCGCGAGGTCCATCCCGAGCGTCTCGGTGAGCTGCCTGCGCAGGTCGGGCTGGTTGAGCGCCTTGACCAGCTCGCCGTGGAATCTGGCGATGATCGGCTTGGGCGTTCCCGCCGGCGCGACGATGCTCCACCAGTCGAACGAGGAGAAGCCGGGAAAGCCCTGCTCGGCGAGGGTCGGCACGTCGGGCATCACGTGCGAGCGCTTGTCGCCCGTGATCGCGAGCGCCCGCAGCTTGCCCGCCTTGACGTTCGCCGAGAGCGCCGCCGTGGACGCGATTCCGAGCTCGATCTGGCTGCCCATCACGTCGGCCATCATCGGCCCGCCGCCCTTGTAGGGCACGTGCGTCACCTTGAAGCCGCCCAGCTGCTGCACCACGATGACGGAGAGGTGGCCGATGCTGCCGTTGCCCACCGAGCCGATGGAGAGTGCCTCCGGCCTGGCCTTCGCCGCCCGGATCACGTCGTCGATGGTCTTGTAGGGCTTGGAGGGATTGGTGACGATCGCCAGCGGCGCGGTGCCGACCAGCATCACCGGTGCGAAGTCCTTCAGGGTGTCGTAGGGAAGGTTGGGGATCAGCGACTGGTTTACCGCGTGCGTGTCGAACACCACCGCATAGGTATAGCCGTCGGGCGCGCTCCTCGCGACGAAGGCCGTGCCGATCGAGCCCGAGGCACCCGTCTTGTTCTCGATGATGAACTGCTGCCCCAGAGAATCCGACAGCCTTGCGCCGAGCATGCGCGCGAGCGGATCGACCGACCCCCCGGGCGGAAACGGCACGATGAAATGCACCGGCTTGGCCGGCCAGGCCTGCGCGTGGACCGCGAGTGCGCAGAGCGCCGTCGCCGCGGCGACGGCGGCGCGGACAACGAAACGAACCATGACCCCTCCTCTCCTCGAACGAGAGGCAGGTTACCATTGCCGATATGAAAATCGCAATGATGGGATCGGGGGGCGTGGGCGGCTTCTTCGGAGGACGGCTCTCTCACGCGGGGTACGACGTGAGCTTCGTCGCGCGCGGTGCGCACCTCGCCGCGATGCGCGAGCGGGGCCTGCTCATCGAGAGCGAATCGCACGGGAACATCCACGTTCCCAAGGTGCGCGTCACCGACGATCCGGCCTCGATCGGACCGGTCGACCTCGTCATTCTGTCGGTGAAGCTGTGGGACACAGAATCCGCGATCCGTGAGATGCGGCCGATGCTGAAGGGCGGCACCGCAGTGCTGTCGCTGCAGAACGGCGTGATCAAGGACGATATCCTGCGCCGCGAGCTGGGCGAAGCGCCCGTCATGGGCGGCGTCTGCTATGTCGCGACCACCATCGCCCGCCCCGGTGTCATCCTCCAGACGGGACCGATGCAACGGGTAGTGATCGGCGAATACGACGGGCGCACTTCC
>DASSJA010000082.1:0-2190 GCA_035691445.1 Burkholderiales bacterium
GGGCTGAGGAGATGTCCTGGGTCCTGGCACAGCGGGCCGTCAAGCCGCCGCTCCTCGTTGGTATCGCGCTCCTGGGCGCACTGTGGGGAACCGCGGTCGCTCTCGTCGCCGTCAACGCGCTGTACCTGTGCGTCGCGCTGATCGGCTGCGCCTTCATCCTGCTCGATTTTCGCATAGGAGTGGTGCTGCTTGTCCTGTTGATGCCTATATCGAGCAGCACGATATTTCCACACGAGATGCTCGGGGTCGTGGGCCTCAATCCCCTGAATCTGCTGCTCGTCGGTACACTCGCGTCGTATCTGCTTCACGCGGCGTCCGACGGCAGCCTGCGGCGCTTCCTTCCGCAGCCGCTGGTGTGGCTGTACGTCGTGCCGATCGTGGCCGCCGGCGCGCTGGGCTCGCGCCACGTCGGCGATATAGCGTCTGGCTACGTCGTATACGACCTTTTGAGCTTCGACAGCCCGGCGAGCTACCTGCGCGACGAGGTGCTGAAACCGCTCTTCAGCGTACTGTACGCGTTGCTCGTCGGCGCGGCGGTGGAGAAATCGGACAAGCCGGAAAAATTCCTGCTTCCTGCGCTGGTGTCGGTCTGGATCATGGGCGCAGCGGTCATCGTTTTCGTCATCCAGTCCGGGGTCGGTCTCGGCGAGCTGGCGAGCGACACGTCGCGCGGATTCCTCTCGCCGCTCGGCATGCACGCCAACGACCTGGGTCGCTTATACGCGGTGGCGTATGCCTTGCTGCTTTTCACCTTCGCCGAAACGAAGGACACCCGACTGAAGCTCGCGCTGCTCGCGTCGATGGGGGTGGTGATCGCGGCGCTGGTGCTTACATTTTCGCGCGGCGCCTTTCTGGGCTTCGTTGTGGTCAATGTCCTGTTCCTACTGTGGCGGCGCGACGCAAAAGCCCTGATCTTCTTCGGGCTGCTCGCAGCAGTCGCCCTGTTCTTCCTTCCCGACGCCGTGTACGAGCGCATGGAGAGCGGCTTTGGAAGCGGGCTCAATGTCCTCGGCGTGCTCGACGCCGTCAGCGCGGGACGCATCGAGGGCATCTGGGCGCCTCTCATTCCCGACGTGCTGCTCAGCCCGATCTATGGGAGCGGCCTCGGGTCGATCCTTTGGTCGGACGCGATGCGCATGGGGTTCGGGGTGAACGTTCCGCCGGTGGCGCAGGCCCACAACGCGTATCTGGAGACCGTCCTCGACATGGGCGTGGCGGGGCTGATACTCCTCTGCGCCTATTTCATCCATGTCTGGAGAGGCTTTCGCGACTTGAGCGTCCAGACTGTCATGAATCCCGCGTTGCGAGGCTTCTACCAAGGCGGGGCGGCCGGATTGCTGAGCTACCTGGTCGCCGGCGTCGCCGGCGGCTACCTCACCCCCAGACCGGAACAGGTCTTCCTGTGGCTGGCGATCGGGATGATGTACGGTCAGCGCGCACGCAAGAGGGAAGGTCAGAATGGCGAGCGCCAGCCTGTCTAGCACGGGGGCACGGTGCCGCCCGCACATCTGCTTTGTCGCGCCGCATACCTGGCCGGTGTTCTCGCACGATCCGCGCAACGAATTCATCGGCGGCGCGGAAGTGCAGCAGAGCATCCTCGCGCGCGCCCTGGCCCGAGCCGGTTACCGCGTGTCGATGATCTGCCTGGACTTCGGTCAGCCGCAGGATGCGCTGCTCGACGGCGTGAGGGTGTACAAGACCCATCGGCCCGATGCCGGTCTGCCGGTGTTGCGCTTTCTGCATCCTCGGATGACTGCGATGTGGCGAGCGATGCGCGCCGTCGACGCAGACGTGTACTACCAGCGCTGCTCGGCCGTGCTCACGGCGATCGTCGCGGAGTTCTGCCATCGCCACGGCAAGCGCTCGATCTTCGCGAGCGCGGCCGACCTGGATTTCGTACCGGGGCGCCAGCCGATCCGCTATCGGCGTGATCGTTGGCTGTTCGAGCGCGGCTTGGCGCGCGTGGACAGGATCGTGGTGCAAAACGCAACGCAGCAGCGCAGCTGCCGCGCCAACTATCGTCGCGAATCGACCCAGGTGCCCAATTGCTATGAGCTGCCCGCCGGCGCATCCCCGGGCGCCGGAGACAGCGTGCTGTGGGTCGCGAGCATTCGCGAAAGAGACCACAAGCGGCCCGAACTGTTCCTCGAACTGGCGAAGCGGCTGCCGCAACGGCGGTTCGTGATGATA
>DASSJA010000083.1:0-5516 GCA_035691445.1 Burkholderiales bacterium
CAGGCACTCCTCGGCGAGGTGCCGGTGCCTGCCCGAGCGGCTGCCCGGAGGAATGATCTGCATGTAGGCGTCCACCGTCTCCATGCGTGTGTTCATCTGCTCGTTCAGCAGATGCTTCAGCAGCCCCTGGCGCGACATCTCCCAGGGCATGTCCTCCGGGTGCAGGATCTTGCGTCGCTTCGCGTTTCTGGCCGGCGCTTCCATCGCATGGTCCAGCAGCCCCTGATACAGCTTCTGGTGGGCGCTTCCGCGCATCCAGCTCTTCGATTCACCCCAGGCCATGGCTCGCTCCTAAGTTCTGCGGTTGATGGATCACACGCCGCGACCGGCGTGGTTGTAGTCGTCCTCGTCCTCGCGCACGCGGAAATTCTCGGCCCCGGGCGCGGGCTCGGGGGGCCGCGGCTCGATCGTCTTCTGGAACAGCATGTTGAGGAAAAGGTACATCGGCTTCGACTTGAGCACCAGGGCGCGCGCCGGCTTCTGCGGATCGGCGTTGAAGTGCTGGTGCACGCAGTTCTGGTGCACCACGGCGACGTCGCCCGCCGACCAGTCGTAGCGCACTCCGTCGTGGACCTCGTAGCCCTCGCCGTCCAGGATGTAGAACGCCGCCTCGTTCACGTGCCCGTGTTTCTGCGACCTCGCGCCCGGGGCCCACTCCTCGAGGTGGATGTGCAGGGTCTGCGTGATGCCGTCCTTGGGCTCGACGTAATGCCGGCTGAAGGTCTGCGGGCCGTCGACGAATTTGAGATCCTTGGCCCTGCGCACGCGCGGAACCGCGCGCAGGCGCTTGAGCTCGTCCTTGAGGTTGTACTGGCCGGCAATGGCCCGTACGAAGACCCGGTCCTTCTTGCTGTGGTAATGCGACTCGACGCTCATGTGGCTCTCCACCGGAACGATTATACGCGCCCGCTGCCGCCGCCTTCGATGTTCCGCCGGGCGGACCGGTCCTTGTGCGCGCTCCGCGGGTTGCGCGGGTCCTCGCTGAACACCAGCGACTTCACCGTGACCGGCACCGTGAGCGAAGGCATGCGGATGCGCCCCAGGTCGATGTAGTCGAAATCCCGGAGGATGACGCCGTCGATGACGAGGAGTTCGCTCGCGACGCCCATTTCGTCGCTCAGGATCGCGCCCAGGGTTTGCGCGATGTCGCCGTCGACCATGACGTACACGGGCATGCGCTTTGCGATCGTATTCTCCAGTCCGAGCCGGATTCCGTGCGCGAACGCGGCGATGCGCTCATACGAGGGTGTCCCCTCCCAGCGCAGCGCGAGCGCCGCCTCGCGCTCGCCTTCGGTCAGATCGAAGGCCTGGAAGTGCTCGCGAATCGCCCGCGCGAGCGCTTCCGGATCGATGTGCTCCTGACACGGGTAGCGGGGCTGGAGCACCTGCAGATTCCGCCTGGGCAGCAGCGTTCCCGGATTGGATATGTAGATGGTGTTCCCGCTGAGCTGGACGCTGTACTCGGAGGCTCCGAGCGCCGTGGCGCGGATGCACTCGCCCGGAGGCAGCAGAGGCCAGGGCAAGGCGCCCTCATCCAGTTTCCTTCGCAGCGCGACCCCGAGCAGCCGGCCCAGGTCCCCGAAATCCCGAGGCTCGCGCTGATAGACGTACTCGGCGACTCCTCCCGAGAACATCACACCGTCGACGCCATCCATGCCGGGAAGCGGCGCTGTCAGAAAAAGATCGCGAATCTCGCCGGGCATGGCGCGCGCTGACACCGCTGCGAGGATGGCCCCGGCCATCCGGTCGGCGACCCGCTCCATGGCCGCGGCGTCGACGACGTCCCCGCGGCTCCAGCGGAAGCCTGCCATTGCGGCGAGGTGCTTCCCGGCCGGATCGAGCCGGACGATGCGTTTTGCTTCATCGACGACCATCAACCGTCCACCGACGTGCAGTGCGGCAGTAGCGATCACGTTTCCGCCCTCGACCAAAGCGAGCTTGGTGGTGCCGCCGCCGATGTCGACGTTGAGAATGCGCTTGCCGGACTCGTGGGACACCCGGGCGGCGCCGGAACCGAACGCGGCGAGCATGGATTCCATGTGATGGCCCGCGGTGGCGCAGACGAATTCTCCGCGCTGCTCGGCGAGGAGGCCCGCGATGGCTTCGGCGTTCTCGCGACGGAGGGCTTCGCCGGTAAGGATGACCACGCCGGTGTCGACGTCGTCCGGGTGCAGACGCGCGTCGGCGAAAGCCTGGTCGATGATGGCTCCCAGCGCATCGTCGTCTATGAGCTCCTCGCTCCGATAGGGAGTCAGCGATACCGGAGACTGGAACAGCGTCTCGCGCGAAACCACGAAGTAGCGGCTCGACAGCTCCTCTCCCATGCGCCGCAGATTGATCCGGGAGAAGATCACCTGTGTGCCCGAAGAGCCGATGTCGATGCCCACGCTCAGCAGCGAAACATGATCCTGGATCCACAGGGCGTTGTCTTCCAGGCGGCCGTCTGCATCGAAGAAATGGTCGTGATCGTGGTCGACGGCCTCGTCTCCGTCGTGGGTGTGCTCGTAGTCGCGACCCTGGAGATGGTCGGCGAGGCTGTGAGCCGGCTTGGGGTTCTTGCTGTCCGGCATCGGAATCAACGGGGCGGCGGCGCGGGCGGCCCGGCGTGCAGCTTGTTGTCCAGACCGTCGATCAACGTGCGCGCTTGCGCTGCCCCGTCGGCGTCCCGATCGGCCTCGCTCACCGCACGCGCGCGCTCGTAGAACGCGCGCTCGGCGCCGCGGTCTCCCTTGAGGGCGCTCGCGCGGCCGAGCCCGATCAGGTCGAGGTAGATCTTGCGGGGGGCGGCGAGTTCCCTGTCCAGGGCGAGCGCCTCCTCGAGGTATCCGCTCGCGGCCGCCGCGTCGCCGGTGTGCATGGCAACGATCCCGAGAAGGCGCAATGCGTTCGCCGTTTCCGGGCGGTCGCCGGAGGCGCGACTCGCGCTCAAGGCCGCCTTCGCGCTCGTCGCCGCCAGGTCCGGCCGCCCCGATTCCAGCGCGAGTTGCCCCCTCACGTTCTGGATCGCGCCGGAGACCGAGCAATCGCGCTGGCGGCAGTGTGCCGCGGCGCGCTCCAGCCACTCGCGAGCGCTGGCGACGCGCCGGTCGTCCAGATCGAGCACCGACCTGCGCAGGGCGGCCCGCGCCAGCTGGTCGGCGGAAAATTTCAACTGCCCTCGATCGAGGACCTGCGCAAGGCTCGCCCTCGCCTCATCGTGCCTGCCGAGCCGCTGGTACACGATCGAAAGATTGATCGCGTTCGCAGCTATGCCCTCGGGATCCTCCACCGACTGCGCCAGCCGGATCGCCTCCTGGTAGTACCGCGCCGCGCCCTCGAGATTGGCGCTTCGCAAATACGCGTCGGCCCTGCGGTTCGCCGCGATCACCGAGGCGTCCCCGGAAGGCGGCGCGCTCGCGGGCGGCGGCGCGCCGCACGCGGCGATGAACGCCAGGGCCGGCGCCGCTGCCCTCAAGGCGAATGTGGGGGACTGCATCGGGGTTCAGCGTTGCGCGCCCGCTCCGCTCGGTGCCGTCGATTCGAAGCTGTCCACCGGCAAGTTGCGCATGGACTTCACCTCGATCATGTCGCGCAGGAGCCAGGAATTGCGCGCGGCTCCGACGACTTCCTGTCCCTCCTTCACGAGGTCGCTGCCGTCGCGCAGCAATCCCGGCACCTGGACGAGCGCCTCGTGCAGGGCAGTACCGTTCTCGCGGGTCGTCTCGCGGATCTGGGCCGACGTCTCCGACAGCGCATCGAGCGTCGTCGCGAACTTCTCGGTGAGGACGGGCAGTTGCTGCTCCAGGTGGGTGCTGACCCGCTCGAGCGATCCGAGAGCCGCTTCCGCCCGGCGGCCTACCGCGAGCACGGTGCTGTCGGTGTCGCGCAGCATCTGGCGCATCTCGCGGTTGGTTTCCGGCAATTGCTGGAAGACGGTGCTGGCGCCGGAGACCGATTTCCTGAAATCGCCGTTGGGCTGATTCAACTCGGCGATCATCCGTCGCATGTCGTTGATGACCGGGGTGAGCTGATTCTTGAACTCGTCGATCAGCTCGGCCACGCCACGCGGGGGGATGTACCCGATCTCGTCTCCCTCGGCAATGGGCTGGGCCGCGTTGCCGGGCTCGCCCGGGACGATTTGAATGTTTGCCGCGCCGATATAGCCCTCGCGGACCAGCCTTGCGCGCGAGCTCCTGGGCAAGCGCGACGTGTACTCGCTGATGATCGAAAGCTCGACCTTCACGCCGCGGTCCGATATGTCCAGATCGCTGACGCTGCCTACCGGGATCCCGAACAACCTGACCGCCATGCCTTTGTTGATTCCGAACGCATCCGCCGCGTAGAAATGAATCGTCGTATGCCGCACGAATGCCCCCTGCTTGTAGCTCACCAGGAGTATCACGCCGATGACCCCGACGAGCGCGGTGAGGAAAAAGAGACTCACTTTTCTTCCGATTCCCGCAAAACGCTTCGGCCGAGCATGTTCGTCCTGCATGGCTTTCTCCTCGAAAAAAAGTCGCTGCCGTTCGCGGGGGTCGCTAGAGGTCGGGTGCAACCTCCAGCTGCACGAACGTGCCGCCGGGACAGCTTGCCAAGTACGCCGCCGAGAATCCGGCCACCCCCGCTCTCTCCGCGGAGTCCAGGCTCCGCGCCTCCTCGACCAGAATCAGGTCGGGCTTCTCGAGCACTATCCTGACATAGCCGGTCAGTTTCTTCTCGTACTCGGTCATCCTTTCCGGAAGCTTGGCGAGCAGGCTATCGGGATCGGCGCCGAGCGCCCTGAGCAAGTCGGCGACCTGCACAGCGGCCTCGCCCAGGCGCTCGGGATGGTGGAACCCGGTCGGCAGGACGATATTCTCCCAGCCGTTGAGATTGCTGAGCAGCCCTCCACCGGCGGGAAGAAACGCTATCCGGTCCCTGAGAGCGGTGCGCTCGTCGGGACGGAGACCGTCCACGTCCGAACCGAGCAGCACGAGCCGCGCCTGCAGCTCCGGCCTCACGTCGAGAACGGCGCTGACCAGCCTCTTTTTCTGGGACTCGCTAAGGCCGCGGGCGCGATGGCTGCCGCCCATGGGAATCCAGACGCGCTCTTCCCGGTAATCGGGCGGCGGTTCGTACCCGAGCGCGACCCCCGTGGCTACCGGGGAGGGCGACCCTCCTTCCATTTGAGCACGCGGGCCGACCTGGGTCACAACTTGGCCGTCACCAGGCCAAAGAACGCCTGGCCGAAAACGAGATACGCGAAGATCACGTTGAGCAGCATCACCAGGAGGGTGCTTTGCGTCACCCCGTTGATCGCCGCCTTGGGGACGGCATTGATCGATACACCGGGCGGGTGCAATCCGTGATAGCAGCAGATCAGCGCAGTCGCCGCGCCAAACAGAAGGCTCTTGATGATCGCGTAGACGAAGTCCACCGGACTCGCCAGAACGAAGAACTCGCCCGCCAGCTCACCGAGCGAGGCGTCGACCGTGAGCGAGCTGAGCAGCATTCCGCCGCCTACCGCAATCACCTGCACGTAGAAGGTCAGAGCGGCC
>DASSJA010000084.1:0-3820 GCA_035691445.1 Burkholderiales bacterium
AGACCTCGTGCTCGCGCACGTGCTTGTCGGTCTTCGCTCCCTCGTAATGAAACAGCTTCGCGTAGTCCTCGGACAATCGCGCCATCACGTCGTAATACGAACGCGAGACGAGGATCTGGCCCGGCTCGGCGAAGCTCATGACGCGCTGCGCGACGTTGATCCCGTCGCCGATGATATTGGGCTGGCCGTTGATATCCTTGACCAGCCGCACCGGCCCCAGATTGACGCCGACGCGGATCTGCAGCCGCGGGCCGGTGGTGGCGTCCTGGTTCGCGACCGCGTCGCGCAGGCTCATTCCGGCGAACAGCGTGTCTTCGGGATCGCCCAGGAAGCTGACCGCCGCACCGTCGCCGGTATCCAGGATGATGCGGTCGTCGGTGGGGACTCCCGTTATCGCGTCGGTCAGCACCGCGTTGAAGCGCTCCTTCAACGCGATCTGTTCGGCGACCGAGCGCTGCGAGTACTCGACGATGTCGAGAAACAGCACGCTGCAGATAAAGGTTCGATTGGTGTGCTCAGGCATCTTCGTCCGCGCGGTTGCCTGCCCGTACTAGCTGGGAGCGGCCAGTGTCCTCCGTGGGCCCCATTCTACCGCGCTCGCAGGCCGGCGGGCACCGGAAAGTTGCTAGAATATCAACCCATTGCCCGCCGTTACTCATGCCGCGCGTTGCGCGCTTCTCCCATGTCCGTCACTCAGGAACAAATTCACGGTGCCCTCAAGGACACCCTTGACCCGAACACCGGCAAAGATTTCGTAGCCACGAAATCGGCCAGGAACATCCAGGTGGAGGGTGGAAGCGTGTCGCTGGAGATCGAACTCGGCTACCCGGCGAGAACGCAGATCGATCCGATCCGCAGGCTCATCGCGCAGAAGCTGCGCGCGATTCCGGGCGTGGGCGCCGTCAAGGTCGAGGTGACGAGCAAGATCGTTTCGCACTCGGTGCAGAGGGGGGTCAAGCTCGTCCCGGGCGTGAAGAACATCGTCGCGGTGGCATCCGGAAAAGGCGGGGTGGGAAAATCCACGACGGCGGTCAACCTGGCGCTCGGGCTGGCCGCCGAGGGGGCGAGCGTCGGGATGCTCGACGCGGACATCTACGGGCCTTCGCAACCGACCATGCTCGGGATCACGGGGCGACCCGAGTCCCGGGACGGGAAGACGCTCGAGCCGATGCTGGGGCACGGGATCCAGGCGATCTCAATCGGCTTTCTCATCGATATCGACACGCCCATGGTGTGGCGCGGCCCGATGGTCACCCAGGCCCTGGAGCAGCTCCTCAAGGACACGCGCTGGAAGGATGTCGACTACCTGATCGTCGACATGCCGCCCGGGACGGGGGACATCCAGCTCACGCTCGCCCAGAAGGTGCCGGTCACCGGCGCCGTCATCGTCACCACGCCCCAGGATATCGCCCTGATCGATGCGCGAAAGGGCCTCAAAATGTTCGAGAAGGTCGGCATCCCCATCCTGGGTGTGGTCGAGAACATGAGCACTCACATCTGCTCCCACTGCGGTCACGAGGAGCACATCTTCGGACAAGGCGGCGCGGAGCGCATGTGCAGGGAATACGGCACCGAGCTGCTCGGAGCGCTGCCGCTCGACATCAGCATCCGGGAGCAGGCCGACTCGGGCAAGCCGACCGTGGTCGCCGACCCGGACGGGCGCGCGGCGGAGATCTACCGGGCGATCGCGCGCCGGCTCGCGGTCAAGATCGCCGAATCGGCCAGGGACATGACCTCGAAGTTTCCGAACATCGTCGTTTCCAAGGACACCTGATTCGCGAACGCTACCCCTTGCGTTCCGGCCCGGACTTGCCTACTATCCCTTGCGTGTGTGGATGAAGCGGCTGGTTTGCCGCCGGCGCGGGAGGCGCGCGCAAAATGCGGAAAATTCCGCTTGATTTCAGAAACGCAATCCCTATAATCGCTGCATCACGGGCTCCGGTTCGGTTGTCTGCACAGCGGACGGTCAAACCCGGGCCCGATGCTTTTGGAGAGAGCGGATTTGATCACTGAACCGGCACAAAAGGAGGTCATCATGACAAGCACCAGAGAGCACTACGGCTCGCAGGACTTTTTCGCCCTCGATATTCCCGTAACGTAGCTTGTCCTGGAGACCCCGACGATGCAGATGCGTGCCGGCGTTGCAAAAAAGACCATCAAGTCCGTCCGACAGCAGGCATTCGAGCAGACCCACCTCTTCGACTCGCATCCCGAGTCGAGCCTGGACTTCGACAAAGTCCGGGCGGCAGTCAAAGACGGCTACGACAAGCCGTTTCTCCTGATCGATTCCAGCATAGTCCGCGAAAAGACGCGGCGCTTCGTCGCGGCGATGCCCCGCGTGAGGCCGCACTACGCGGTCAAGGCCAATCCCGACCCCCGCATCCTCGGCGTCATGCTCGAGGAGAGAGGCGGATTCGAGGTTGCCTCCGTCGCCGAGCTGGACATTCTGCTCGCGCTGGGCGTCCCGGCGGGCGATATCTTCTACTCGAATCCGGTGAAATCGCGCGAGCAGATCGCCCGCGCCGCCTCGAAAGGGGTGGAGTGGTACGTTATCGACTCTCTCGAGGAGCTGAAGAAGATCGAGTCGATCAAGGCCGATGCCAAGATGTACCTCCGCATCGACACGCCCAACATCGGCAGCGACTGGCCCCTCGCGGGCAAATTCGGCGCCCATCCCGCCGAGGTGCGCGAAATCGTCGCCGCCGCGGCCAGGCTCAAGGCCGACCTTGCGGGCGTCGCCTTTCACGTCGGTTCGCAATGCCGCAACCCCGAGAACTGGCGCGTCGGCATAGAAAAGTCGCGCGCCGTGTTCGATCACATGGCCAAGCTGGGCCTCAACCCGCGGCTCCTGAACATCGGCGGGGGGTTTCCGGTGAGGCACGTCAAGCCGATTCCCGCGATCGAAGTCATCGGAGAGGTGGTCAACCGCGCTCTCGAGGAGTTTTCACCGGGAGTCAAGGTGATCGCCGAGCCCGGCCGGTTCCTCGTCTCCGACGCAGGCTATTTCGTATGCCGCATCATGGGGACGGCGACTCGGGCCAACAAGCGCTGGATGCACCTCGATGCGGGTCTTTTCGGGGGCATCATCGAGACCGCGGAGGGGCTCAAGTACAAGATCCGCACCGATCGTGCCGGTCCGGATATCCCCTGGAACATCGCCGGGCCGACCTGCGATTCGATCGACGTGGTGATGCGCGATGAGCCGCTGCCCTCGGACCTCCAGGAGGGAGACTATCTCTACCTGCGGAACGCCGGGGCCTACACCACGGCCTACGCGAGCAACTTCAACGGGTTTCCCCTGCCCGAAGTGCGCGTGATCTAGTCGCGCTCGTACTCGACGAAAGCGTAGTCGAAGTCCTCCGGTCCCGTGGAGGTGCGTCGCTCGCGGGAGACCTCGCGCCAGCGCGAGCGGTCGAACTCCGGAAAAAATGCGTCGCCGTCGAAGTCGCGCTCGATCTCGGTCAGGTACAGCCGCCGGGCGTGCGGCATGGCGAGGGCGTAGATTTGCGCGCCTCCGATCACGAACGCATCCTGTTTCTCCCCGACGGCGGCGAGCGCCGCTTCGAGCGAGTGTGCGACGAGGCATCCCGATCGAAACCAGTCGCGCGAGCGCGTGATCACGACATTGTTACGGCCCGAGAGCGGCGCTCCGATGGATTCGAGTGTCTTGCGACCCATGATGACCGCGTGACCCATGGTGAGGCGCTTGAAGCGCTTCAGATCCTCGGGCAGTCGCCAAGGCATGCCATTGCCGCGTCCGATGGCGCGATTGCGCGCCAAGGCGGCGATGATAGAGATCCGGGCGGTAAGAGCCATCGCG
>DASSJA010000085.1:0-2483 GCA_035691445.1 Burkholderiales bacterium
GAGCGGTTGCGGCATCGGCTACGAGTTCTCGACCTTGCGCCCGCGCGGGGCCTACGTCTCCGGCGCCGGGGCCTACACCTCCGGTCCGCTGTCGTTCATGGATATCTACGACAAGATGTGCTTCACGGTGTCCTCCGCCGGTGGGCGGCGCGGCGCCCAGATGGGGACGTTCGACGTCGGACATCCTGATGCGATGGAGTTCATCCGCGCGAAGCGCGAGAACGGGCGTCTGCGGCAATTCAACCTGTCGCTGCTGATCACCGACGATTTCATGGAGGCGGTACGAGGCGATCGCCAGTGGAAGCTCGCTTTCCCACTGTCACGCCGCGAGTACGAGGCCGAGCAGCCGGATCTGGCGGACGGCTCGAAGTACCTCTGGCGGGAGTGGCCCGTGCACGAGAACTACGTCGTCAACGACGAGGGCCTCGTGGCGTGCAAGGTCTACAAGACGCTCCCGGCCCGTCGCATGTGGGACGTGATCATGTCCTCGACGTACGACTTCGCCGAGCCGGGCTTCATTCTCGTTGACCGAGTCAACGAGATGAACAACAACTGGTGGTGCGAGAACATCCGCGCCACCAATCCTTGCGGCGAGCAGCCGTTACCGCCGTACGGCTCGTGTCTGTTGGGTTCCGTCAACCTGACGCGCTTCGTCCGCCATCCGTTCACCGAATTCGCCGAGTTCGACTGGGCGGAGTACCGCGCGGTGGTCAAGGCCTTCACGCGGATGCTCGACAACGTCGTCGAGGTGAATGGCCTGCCGCTCGAGAAGCAGCGCGACGAGATCCTGCGCAAGCGCCGCCACGGCATGGGCTTTCTCGGCCTGGGCAGCACGATCACGCTGCTCGGCATGAAATACGGCTCGCCCGATTCGGTGAAGTTCACCGAGGATGTCTCGCGCGAGATGGCGGTGGCGGGCTGGGAGGCGGCGCTCGAGCTGGCGCGCGAGAAGGGCCCCGCGCCGATCATGAACGAGGAGTTCGCCGTCACGAAGGAAATGCTGCGCAAGCGCCCGGAAATGGCGCGCGACGGCTGGAAGCCCGGAGCGCGGATCGCCGGCCGCCTGCTGCATGCGCGCTACAGCCGCTACATGCAACGTGTCGCGCAGGTCGCGCCGCAGCTGGTGCACGAGCTCGCCGAGGTCGGCGCGCGGTTCACGCACCATACGTCGATCGCTCCAACCGGCACCATTTCCCTGTCGCTGGCCAATAATGCCTCGAACGGCATCGAGCCGACGTTTGCGCACCATTACTTCCGCAACGTCATCCGGCAGGGAAGGAAGACGAAGGAGAAGATCGACGTGTTCTCCTTCGAGCTGCTGGCCTACCGGCAGATGGTGAATGCCAAGGCGATGCCGGATGCCGGCACGGCCGCGGAAAAGCTGCCCGATTACTTCACCGCAGCCGATGAGGTGACGCCGCGCCAGCACGTGGAGATCCAGGCCGCGGCTCAGCGCTGGATCGACTCCTCGATCTCCAAGACGGCCAACGTTCCGACCGACTACAAGTACGAGAACTTCAAGGACATCTATCTCTATGCCCACGAGAAGGGCCTGAAGGGCTGCACGACCTTCCGCTTCAATCCGGAGGCCTTCCAGGGGGTGCTGGTGAAGGAGGAGGACCTCAAGAACACCACGTACGTGTTCACGCTCGAGGACGGCACGGAGGTCGAGGTCAAAGGGGACGAGGAGATCGAATACGACGGCGAGAAGCACACCGCCGCGAATCTCTTCGACGCGATCAAGGAAGGCTATTACGGCAAGCTGTAGCGACTCACCGCCGAGGCGAGCTCCATGAAGATCGACAAGCGAATCGTGAAATACCGGGTGCGCAAGCCCGATGAGAAGCCCGAGAAGGCGGCTGCGCCGGCCAACGACCCCGACGTCTTCCGCGACAAGAACGGCCGGACCGCGAAGGTCATCCGGATGCACGAGAAGCTCGAGCGTCCGGAGGTACTGATCGGCTCGACGTACAAGATCAAGACCCCCGTGTCCGATCATGCGATGTACGTGACCATCAACGACATCGTCCTCAACGAAGGCACGGACTACGAGCAGCGCCGCCCGTTCGAGATCTTCATCAATTCGAAGAACCTCGATCACTTCCAGTGGATCGTGGCCCTGACGCGGATCATCTCGGCGGTGTTCCGCAAGGGAGGCGACGTCACCTTCCTCGTGGAGGAGCTCAAGGCTGTCTTCGACCCCCGTGGCGGCTACTGGCAGCCCGGCGGCAAGTTCATGCCCTCGATCATCGCCGAGCTCGGCTACGTCATCGAGAAGCACCTGCAGACCATCGGCCTGATGCGCAAGCCCAAGCTCGATGAGCACCAGCAGAAGCTGGTGGACGAGAAGCGCGCGGAGTTCGAGGCACGTGCGAAGCAGGCGGATGCTTTCGCGAAGTCGCATTTCCCCGAAGGCGCGCAGCTCTGCGGCAAGTGCAGTACCGCCGCCGTCGTCATGATGGACGGCTGCATGACCTGCCTCA
>DASSJA010000086.1:0-11506 GCA_035691445.1 Burkholderiales bacterium
CGGAGGAGTTGCGCCGTGAAATCGAGACGCACAATCACAATTACTACGTTCTCGACTCGCCGACCATTCCGGATGCCGAGTACGACCGGTTGTTCCGCGAGCTGGTCGAACTGGAGACGGCGCACCCCGAGCTGATAACGCCGGATTCACCGACCCAGCGCGTTGGCGGTCCAGCGAGGGAGGAATTTCCCCAGGTTGTCCACACAACCCCGATGCTGTCTCTCAACAATGCGTTCAGCGACGAAGAGGTGACCGGATTCGATCGTCGCGCGCGCGAGGGGCTGGGCAAAGACGAGATCGAGTACGCTGCCGAGCCGAAATTCGACGGCTTGGCGATCAGCCTGCGCTACGACCGCGGACGTTTCGTCCAGGGCGCGACCCGCGGCGACGGGCGCACCGGGGAGGACGTCACCGCCAACCTCAAGACGGTGAGGGCGATCCCCCTGAGGCTCCGCGGCGCAAAGCCGCCTGCTTCCCTCGAGGTACGCGGCGAGGTGATCATGTACAAGGCCGATTTCGAGCGCATCACCGCCCGCCAGCGGGAACGCGGAGAGAAGGAATTCGTCAATCCGCGAAACACGGCGGCAGGTGCCTTGAGGCAGCTCGATCCGAAGATGACGGCGGAGCGGCCCCTGCGATTTTTCGCGTACGGCGTGGGCGACGCCGCCGGATTGCCTTTCAGGCGCCACAGCGAAATCCTGGGGTGGCTCGCCGAGGAAGGTGTGCCGGTGTCGGCGGAGCGCACCACGGTGAAGGGCCTGCCCGGCCTGCTCGCCTACTACCGCGGCATCGGCGCGAAGCGCGACACCCTGCCTTACGCGATCGATGGGGTCGTCTACAAGGTCAACGATCTCCGCGACCAGCGCTCCCTCGGCTTCGTGTCGCGCGCGCCGCGGTTCGCCCTCGCCCACAAGTACGCGCCGGAGGAGGCGGTCACGGAGGTGCTCGACATCGAGGTCCAGGTCGGCCGCACAGGCACGCTCACACCGGTGGCGCGCCTGGCGCCGGTCAGCGTGGGCGGCGCCACCGTGACGAATGCGACCCTCCACAACGAGGACGACGTTCGCCGCAAGGACGTCTGGCGCCGGGACACCGTGATCGTTCGCCGTGCCGGGGACGTGATCCCCGAGGTCGTGCGCGTCGCCAGGGCCGGTCCCCGGGAGGACGCCGACCGGTTCAGGATGCCCGCGCGCTGCCCCGTCTGCGGCTCCGAGGTCGTGCGCCTGGAGGGGGAGGCCGCGGCGCGCTGCACCGGTGGACTTTTCTGCGCGGCGCAGCGCAAGGGCGCGCTCCTGCATTTCGCCTCGCGCCGGGCGATGGATATCGAAGGCCTGGGGGAAAAGCTCGTCGATCAGCTGGTCGAGCGGGACATCGTGCATACCCCGGCGGAGATCTACCGGCTGGACGCGGCCACGCTTGCGGGGCTCGACAGAATGGGCGAGAAGTCGGCGCGCAACGTCATCGCGGCCGTGGAGTCGTCGAAAAATCCGAGCCTGGCGCGGTTCGTCTACGCGCTGGGAATTCCGGGTGTCGGCGAGGAGGTGGCGAGGATTCTCGCCGGGCACTTCCTGACGCTCGACGCCCTGCGGCAGGCGAACTGGGCCGAGATTGCGGAAGGGAAGAAGGCGGTGCAGAAGGAGAACGCCGGACGCAAGAAGAGGGGCGAAGCGCTTCTCGAGCCGTTGCTCGAGGGCATCGGCCCCGAGCTGATGGAGAGCTTGGCAAAGTTTCTCTCGCAGAAGCACAATGAGGAAGTCATACAGGAACTGACTTCGAGCGTGCGCGTGCGGGCCGAGGAGCGGCGGGCCGGCGGGCGCCTGGACGGAAAGGTCTTCGTGCTCACCGGAACCCTGCCGAAGCTGACGCGGCAGGAAGCCAAGGAGATGATAGAGAGCCGCGGGGGCAAGGTTGCGGCATCGGTGTCGAGCCAGACGGACTACGTCGTCGCCGGCGCCGAAGCGGGAGGCAAGCTGGAAAAAGCCCGTAAGCTCGGAATCGCGGTCGTCGGTGAAGACGGACTGCTGGAGATCTTGAGGGGATCGGACGCGTGAAAAAAGTGAGCAAAGCGGTTTTCCCGGTGGCCGGAATGGGCAGTCGCTTCCTGCCTGCGACCAAGGCGAGCCCCAAGGAGATGATGCCGATCGTCGACAAACCTCTGATCCAGTACGCGGTGGAGGAGGCCGTGGCAGCCGGGATCCGGGACATGGTTTTCATCACCGGCCGGAACAAGCGCGCGATCGAGGATCACTTCGACAAGGCCTACGAGGTGGAAGCGGAGCTCACCGCGCGCGGGAAGAGCGAACTCCTCGAGCTCATCCAGAACATCATTCCCAAATCGGTCAACTGCGTCTACATCAGGCAACCCGAGGCTCTGGGCCTGGGGCACGCTGTCCTTTGCGCTCAGCCTGCGGTCAATGAGGAAGTTTTTGCGGTGATCCTCGCCGACGACCTCATCGACGGCAAGCCTCCAGTGCTCCAGCAGATGACCGAGATGTTCGAGCGCCACCAGTCGCCGATGGTGGCTGTCCAGAAGATCCCGAAAGAGCAGAGCCGCCAATACGGCATCGTCAAGACCGAGCCGGTGACCGACGGCCTCGATCGCGTGATGGGCATCGTCGAGAAGCCCGCGCCGGAGGCCGCTCCGTCGAATCTCGCCGTCGTCGGGCGGTACATTCTGACGCCGCGCATCTTCCATCATCTGGCGCAGGCCACGCCGGGAGCCAGCGGCGAGATTCAGCTCACCGATGCTATCGCGGCGCTCCTCTCGGAAGATCGCGTTCTCGCGTACAGCTTCAAGGGAACCCGCTACGACTGCGGCTCGAAGCTCGGGTACCTGCAGGCGACGGTGGCGTTCGGGCGTCAGCACCCCGAAGTCGGAAAGGCGTTCGAGAGTTTCCTCAAGAAGCTGTGATGCCGGCCGCTGCGACGAATATACTTCACGGGCCATGACGCCCGACGAGGCCTGGAACGTGTTGGGGAGCGCGGATTTGCTGTGCGACGAGATCCAGGTGCGCGACGCGATAGCCAGGGTAGCGGCGCAGATCACGGCGAGACTGAAGGACCGGCATCCGCTCGTGCTCGCGGTCATGAGCGGCTCGGTTTTCTTCGCCGGCAACCTCCTGCCTCTTCTGCGCTTCCCGCTCGAATTCGACTACATCCACGCGTCACGCTACGGCCGGGCCACCTCCGGCGGCGACATAATGTGGACGGTCGCGCCCGGCGAGAACGTCAAGGGCCGCACCGTCCTGGTTCTGGACGACATCCTCGACGGAGGGGAAACGCTCGCAGCCATACGCGACCGCGTGAAGCGCCTCGGAGCGGCGGACTTCTGCAGCGCGGTGCTCACCGACAAGGACCTCGGGCGCGCCAAGCCCATCGTCCCGGATTTCATCGGGCTGAGGCTGCCGAACCGCTACGTCTTCGGTTGCGGAATGGATGTGTCCGGGGCGTGGCGCAACCTGCCCGCGATCTACGCCATGAAAGGCTCCTGAGCGCGCATGCTCGCAATCATCGGCGGCACCGGGCTCACCGAGTTCGCCAATCTCGACGTCTCGCGCCGCCAGGTCGTGCGCACGCCATACGGGGAGCCCTCGGGGCCGCTCACTTTCGGCGCCATCCGCGGTGTTCCGGTGATCTTTCTCGCACGTCACGGTTACGGCCACTCGATTCCGCCGCACCAGGTCAACTACCGCGCCAATCTCTGGGCGCTCAAAGACCAGGGGGTCTCCGAGGTGGTTTCGGTGGTCTCGGTGGGCGGAATCCGCGCGGACCTCGGACCCGGGAGGATCGTCGTCCCGCACCAGATCATCGACTACACCTGGGGACGGGTTAATACCTTCTTCGAGAACCAGGCGCCGGTGAGGCACATCGACTTCACCGAGCCGTATACCGGGGATCTGCGCAGACGGCTGCTCGCTGCCGCCAGCGTGAGCGGGGAAGCGGCCGTGGATGGAGCGGTCTATGCCGCAACGCAAGGGCCGCGCCTGGAGACCGCGGCGGAAATCGACAGGCTGGAGAGGGATGGGGCCGACATCGTCGGCATGACCGGAATGCCCGAGGCTGCCCTGGCGCGCGAGATCGAGCTCGGCTACGCGGCCATCGCGGTGGTCGCAAACCACGCCGCGGGGCGAGGCGCCAGCGCCCGCGGCGTGGCGCTGCAGCAGATCGAGGAGGTCCTGAAGGAGGTCCTGGGGCGCGTGCGCGGGATCATCGAAGCTCTGGCGAGGGCCGCATGATCCGCGAGGTACTCAGGATGGGGGACCCGCGGCTTCTCGAAATATCGAAACCTGTGGAAACCTTCGGCACGCCGCAGTTGCGCGAGCTCGTCGCCGACATGCGCGACACCATGGCGCACTTGAGCGGCGCAGGACTCGCTGCCCCCCAGATCGCGGTGCCCTTGCGGGTCGTGATTTTCGGGGTCAGCCGCAACCCGCGCTATCCGGACGCCGAGGAAGTGCCCGACACCGTGCTCGTCAATCCTGTCATCACCCCGCTCGGGGAGGAGATGGAAGAAGCGTGGGAAGGGTGCCTGTCCGTCCCGGGAATGCGCGGCGTGGTGCCCCGATACCGGCGGCTGCGCTACCGGGGATTCGACGAATCGGGCGCCGCGATCGACCGGACCGTCGAGGGCTTCCATGCGCGCGTGGTGCAACACGAGTGCGACCACCTGGACGGCATCCTGTACCCGATGCGCATCCGCGACCTGTCGCAATTCGGGTTCGTCGATGTCCTGTTCCCCGGTCAGGACCTCGGGGGCGAGTAGCGGCTATTGGGGCTGCAGCGCTTCGAGCAGGTCGGTTTCGAACTGCAGCACCGTCTTCGGGTTGGAGAGCGCGGCGCCGGACACCACCAGCACGTCCTCGGCCCGCTCGCCCAGCGTCACGATCTTGGCCGTGTGCAGGCTGACGCCGTAGCGGCTCAGCACCAGCGCGATGGCGTAGAGCAGGCCGGGCCGGTCACCGGCCGTGATCGACAGCGAGTGGTACTGGCCCTTCTCGTCGGGAACGATGCGGACCTCCGGTGCGATCGGGAAATGCTTCACGCGCCGCGACACCCGGCCGCGGATCGGCGGCGGCAGGGGGATCTGGTTCGCAAGCCAGCCGGCGAGCTCTTCCTCGATTTTGGAGATCATGTCGCGCGGGTGCGGCACGTTGCCGACGTCCATGAGCTGGAAGGTGTCGAGCGCGTAGCCGTGGCGCGTGGTGTAGATCTTCGCGTCGACGATGCTGAAGCCCACCGACCCGAAGTAGCCGCAGATGCGCGCGAACAGGTCACGCTGGTCGCGGACATAGATCATGGCCTGCAGGCCCTCGCCGGCGGGCGACAGGCGCGTCTTCACCACCGGCTGCTCGTCGCTGGTGCGGGAATGCAGCATGCGCGCGTGCCAGGCGATCTCCTGCGCGTCGTGGCGCAGGAAGTAGGGCACGTCGAAATTCCTCCATAGCGCGTCCTGGACGGTGTCGGACAGCTCGTAGAGCCGCAGCAGGCGCTTGGCCTCGGACTGCTTGCTCTGGATGTACTGGTCCGCTTCGAGTGTTCCGCCCTTCAGCAGGAATTGCGTCGCGTGGAACAGGTCCTCGAGAAGCTTGCTTTTCCAGGCGTTCCATACCTTCGGGCTGGTGCCGCGGATGTCCGCGACCGTGAGCAGGTACAGGGCGACCAGCCGCCGCTCGGTCCCGACGATATCGGCGAAACGCCGCACGACCTCCGGATCGGACAGATCCTGCTTCTGTGCCACCGACGACATCGTGAGGTGGTGCTCCACCAGGAACTCGACCAGATTCGTGTCGTCGCTCGACAGGCCGTGCTCGCGGCAGAAGCGCCGCGCGTCGGCCCCGCCCAGCTGCGAGTGATCGCCGCCGCGGCCCTTCGCGATGTCGTGGAAGATCGCCGCGATATAGAGGAGCCAATGGCGCTCTAGGCCGGCGATCAGCCGGCTGCACAGGGGATACTCGTGCGAGAACTCGAGCATGGTGAAGCGGCGCAGGTTGCGCACCACCGCCAGGATGTGCTGGTCCACGGTGTAGACGTGGAAAAGGTCGTGCTGCATCTGGCCGACGATGCGGCGGAACGCGGGCAGATATCTGCCGAGAATTCCGTATTGATTCATGCGCCGCAGCTCGTGGACGATGCCGCGAGGCTGCTGCAGGAGGGACAGGAAGGTCGCGCGGTTGCGCGGATCGCGCCTGAATTTCGCGTCGATGCGTTCGCGGGCCCGCCACAGGGCGCGCAGCGTCTTGGCGGTCATGCCCTTGAGCTCGGAGTGCTGCTGCATGACCAGGAAACTGGCCAGGATCGCGGAGGGGTCGCGCTCGAAGAGATCCGCACGGCGCGCATCGAGCAGCTCGCCGACCCGCACGAACCTTTCGTCGATCGCTTCGGAGTCGGAGGTCTTTACCGGGAAAATTTCGGCGCCGATGTTCTGCAGCAGGATGGTGTTCAGCTGGGTGACCGCCTTGGCGGCGCGGAAATACGCCTGCATCAGCTGCTCCCCGGCGCGGCGGTGCGCGGTGGCCGAGTAGCCCATGTCGCGGGCCAGGCTTTCCTGGAAGTCGAACAGCAGGCGGTCTTCTCGGCGCCCGGCGGCATAGTGCAGACGCACCCGAAGGTTCTGCAGCAGGCGATGATGCTTTCGAGCCTGGCGGGCCTCGTCGTGCGTGATCAGGCCGCGTCCCGCCAGCTGCGCCCAGGTGCTGCCCAGATCGCAGGCGAGCCCGATCCACAGGACAACCTGCAGGTCGCGCAGTCCTCCGGGCGCTTCCTTGAGATTGGGCTCGAGGCTGTAAGGACTGTCCTGGAACTTGGTGTGGCGCTGCTCCTGCTCGAAGCGCTTGGCCTTGAAGAAAACCTGACGATCGATGCAATCGCCGCGTGCGCGTTCGAAGCTGAGGAAGAGATCGCGGCTTCCGGCGAGCAATCTCCCCTCGAGCAGGCTCGTCATGACGGTGACGTCCTTCGCCGCCTGCTCGACGCACTCTGCAACGGTGCGAACGCTGTGCCCGAGCTCGAGTCCCATGTCCCACAGGCGTCCCACCAGCTCCTCGATCTGCTTCGCCAGCTCGGCGGAGGCCGGATCCTTGAGGAGGATCAGAATGTCGATGTCGGAGTGGGGATAGAGCTCGCCGCGTCCATATCCGCCGACGGCAAGCAGCGCGAGGGACGCCGGCAGCCCGAGCTGCCGCCACACGTCCCTCAGAGTGCGGTCGATCAGGCGCGAATGCTCGCGCAGCACCCACGGACCGTCTCCGGTGCCTTGAAACCGGGTTTGCAGGCCGGAGCGCTCCGCCTGCACGCCGGCCTTGAGGCGTGCGAACGCGGATCCGACCTCCGCGTGCGCAGCCTCGGTGGACAACACGGGGCTCAATGCTTCGGCGGCGGCGGGGGTGCGCCGACGGACAGCGTGAGCACTTCGTAGCCCTCATCGGTGACGAGCACGGTGTGCTCCCATTGGGCCGACAGGCTGTGGTCCTTGGTGACGATGGTCCAGCCGTCGGCGAGCTCTCTGACGGCCGCCTTTCCGGCGTTGATCATCGGCTCGATCGTGAAGGTCATCCCGGATTGCAGGCGCATCCCGGTTCCCGAGCGCCCGTAGTGCAGGACCTGCGGTTCCTCGTGGAATTTCGTGCCGATCCCGTGGCCGCAGAACTCGCGCACCACGCTGTAGCCGTGGCTTTCGGCGTGCTGCTGGATGGCGGCCCCGACGTCGCCGAGACACGCCCCCGGGCGGACGCTGCGTATGCCGAGCCACATGCACTCGTAGGTCGTCTCGCACAGGCGCTTTGCTTGGATCGACGGCTCTCCGACATAGAACATGCGGCTCGAATCGCCGTGGAAGCCATCCTTGATCACCGTCACGTCTATGTTGAGGATATCGCCGGCCTTCAGCACGCGATCGCCGGGAATTCCATGGCAGACCTGATGGTTGACCGACGTGCAGATCGACTTCGGGAAGGGTTTGTACCCCGGCGGCGCGTAGTTCAGCGGTGCCGGGACGGCCTTCTGCTCGTTGACGATCCAGTCGTGGCAAAGGCGGTCGAGCTCACCCGTGGTGACTCCGGGCTTGACTCGGGAGGAGACGAAATCGAGCACTTCCGCGGCGAGTTGCCCCGCGATGCGCATGCGCCGGATGTCCTCGGCCGTCTTCAGGTGTATCGCCATGCTGCCGACAAAAAAAGTGCGAAGGATAGGTTACCGATCTCGGCGGCGCAAATTGCCGTCCCCTCGTCGGGGAGGCCCCAAGCCGGCTGATTTGAGTAATGCTCTGTTTGCACAGGAAAAAACTTGCGCCTCGCGCGACGCGCATGCTACCATTTTATCCAGCCGGGCCCGGGCTCGGCTAAATTTTTCTGCTCCTGCCGTTAGGGTGCCCGCCGTTCGTTTTTGGGCGGGTCATGGGCCGGGAGCGGATTCGAGATCAACCCTAACCGGAGTATTCATGTCGACCACGATGCGCCAAATGCTCGAAGCGGGCGTGCATTTCGGCCACCAGACCCGCTACTGGAACCCGAAGATGGCGCCTTTCATCTTCGGCCACCGCAACAAGATCCACATCATCAATCTCGAGAAGACGATGGTGATGTATGTGGAGGCGATGAAATTCGTGCGCCAGCTCTCGTCGAACAAGGGCACGCTCCTGTTCGTCGGAACCAAGCGTCAGGCGCGCGAGATCATCCGCGAGGAGGCCGAACGCTGCGGCGCTCCTTACGTCGATCATCGATGGCTCGGAGGGATGCTCACGAACTTCAAGACCGTCCGCCAGTCGATCAAGAGGCTGAAGGAGATGGAAGCGATGATCGAGGACGGCAGCATGGAGAAGATGCCGAAGAAGGAGGGGCTGCACTTTCAGCGTGAGCTGGCCAAGCTGCAGCGCAGCCTGGGCGGCATCAAAACGCTGGAAAACCGGCCCGACGCCCTGTTCGTTATCGATGTCGGCTACCAGAAGGGAGCCGTGGCCGAGGCCAAGAAGCTCGGCATCCCGGTGATCGGCGTCGTCGACACCAATCACAACCCCGACGGGATCGCCTACGTCATCCCGGGCAACGACGATTCCAGCCGGGCGATCCGCCTGTACGCACGCGGCATCGCCGACGCGATCCTGGAGGGCCGCAGCCAGGTCGTGCAGGAAATCATCGGCGCGGCCTCGGACGAGTTCGTCGAGGTCGAAGAGGCCGGCGCGAAAGAGGAATGACCGGCCGTCCCGGGAGAAAAGGGGCTTGGCGGCCCTTTTTTTTTAACTTTTCGAGGACACAGGACTCAAGGTAATGGCGGAAATCACCGCAAGCATGGTCAAGGACCTGCGCGACCGGACCGACGCACCGATGATGGAGTGCAAGAAGGCGCTCGTCGAGGCGGCCGGGGATCTGTCCAAGGCGGAGGAATTGCTGCGCGTGCGCCTCGGGAACAAGGCGTCCAAGGCGTCAATGCGCACCGCGGCGGAGGGGGTCGTCGCGGTCGACATTGCGCCCGATGCAAAGGCGGCGGCGATCGTCGAGGTCAATTGCGAAACCGACTTCGTCGCGCAGAACGAGGATTTCCTGAAATTCGCGCGCTCGCTTGCCGGTCTCGTCCTGAAGCGGAACCCGGCGGACGTGGCGGCGCTCTCTGCGCTGGCCCTCGGCGGTTCCACCGTCGAGGAAACGCGCAAGGCGCTGGTGGGGCGCATCGGCGAGAACGTCTCGATCCGGCGTCTTGCCAGGATCGAAGCGAAAGGGCGGATCGCCCACTACGTCCACGGCGCCAAGATCGGAGTTCTCGTCGATATTTCGGGCGGCGACGACCAGTTCGCGCGCGAGATCGCACAACATATCTCGTGGGCCAAGCCCATCGCGCTTTCGAAGGACGGCGTGCCGTCCGACTCGATCAAGAAGGAGCGCGACATTGCGACGGCCCAGGCTGCCGCCTCCGGTAAGCCGCCGAACATCATGGAAAAAATGATCGAAGGCGGAGTGCAAAAGTACCTGAAGCAAGTAACACTGCTCGGGCAGGGTTTCGTCAAGGACGACAAACAGAGCGTTGAAACGGTGCTTAAGGCAAAGGGCGCTTCGATATCGAGTTTCGTGCTCTATGTCGTGGGCGAAGGCATAGAGAAGAGATCCGGCGATTTTGCCGCCGAAGTGATGCAGCAGGTGAGCAAGGCGAAGAAGGATGAAGACAAGTCCGAAAAAGCTGCCTGAGGTGGCTGCATCCGCAAAGTACAAGCGCATCCTGCTCAAGCTGAGCGGCGAGGCCCTGATGGGGGACGACTCGTACGGGATCAACCGCGCGACCATCGAGCGCATCGTCGGCGAGATCGCGCAAGTCGCCGCGCTCGGGCTGGAGATCGCGGTGGTGATCGGCGGCGGCAACATCTTTCGCGGGGTGGCGCCGGGCGCGACGGGGATGGACCGGGCGACGGCCGACTACATGGGCATGCTCGCGACCATCATGAACGCGCTCGCGCTGCAGGACGCGATGCGCACCGCGGGGTTGAACGCACGCGTCCAGTCCGCGCTCAATATCGAGCAGGTGGTGGAGCCTTACATCCGCAACAAGGCGATCCGCTATCTGGAAGAAGGCAAGATCGTGATCTTCGCCGCCGGCACCGGCAATCCGTTCTTCACGACGGACACCGCGGCGGCGCTGCGCGGCACGGAGATCGGCGCCGAGATGGTGCTCAAGGCGACCAAGGTGGACGGGGTCTACACGGCCGACCCCAAGCGGCAGCCGGACGCCAAGCGCTACGACAAGCTGAGCTTCGACGAGGCGATGCTCAAGAACCTCCGCGTCATGGATGCGACGGCGTTCGCGCTGTGCCGCGACCAGAAGCTGCCGATCACCGTATTCAGCATCCTCAAGCCCGGGGCGATGAAGCGGGTGGTGACCGGCGAAAAAGAGGGCACGCTGGTGTACGTAGAGGACTGAACCCGCGAGGACTGGGGGAGTCATGAACACCGTGGCCGATGTGAAAAAGAATGCCGAGCAGAGAATGCACAAATCGATCGAGGCGTTGAAGCTGGATCTGGCCAAGGTCCGCACCGGCCGCGCGCATCCCGGCCTGCTCGACCACGTTTCGGTGGACTACTACGGCGCGCAGACGCCCATACCCAAGGTCGCCAACGTGAGCCTGATCGACGCGCGCACGCTGGGCGTGTCCCCCTGGGAGAAGAAGATGACCGGAGCGATCGAGAAGGCCATCCGCGAGTCCGACCTCGGCCTCAACCCGGCCTCCCACGGAGACATGGTCCGGGTGCCGATGCCGGCGCTCACCGAGGAGCGGCGCCGCGATCTCACCAAGGTGATCAAGCACGAGGGCGAAAACGCCAAGGTTGCCGTGCGCAACGCGCGCCGAGACGCCAATCAGGCTCTCAAGGAGCTGCTGAAGAGCAAGGCGGTGTCCGAGGACGAGGAGCGGCGCGCTCAAGACGAGGTCCAGAAGCTTACCGACAAACACATCACCGACATCGACAAGATGGTCGCGGCAAAGGAAGCCGAATTGATGGCGGTCTGATACTACGCGGAGCATTACCGA
>DASSJA010000087.1:0-5605 GCA_035691445.1 Burkholderiales bacterium
AACTTCGGCACGCCGCCTCCGGTGACTACTTTCGCGCCTTCCTTTTTCGCCAATTCGTAGTAGGAGAGGACCTTTTCCCGGTGCTGCTTCGAGATGAGCGGCCCCATGTTCGTGTTTTTTTCCTGCGGGAAACCGAGCACCAGCGCCTCGGCCTTCGCCTTCAGCGCCGCGACGAACTTGTCGAAGATCGGCCGCTCGACATACACACGTTCAGGAGCAAGACATACTTGGCCGGTGTTGGAGAAGATCGCGTGCGCCATGCCGGCGACCGCGGCGTCGAAGTCGCAGTCGGCAAAGACGATCCCGGGGTTCTTGCCGCCGAGCTCGAAGGAGATCGGCTTCACCGTAGGCGCGACCGCTTTCATGATCGCCGCGCCGGTGGCGGTCTCGCCGGTGAAGGTGACGCCGTTCACCTCCGGGTGCATGGTGATGAATTCGCCCGCCGAGTCCGGCCCGAAGCCGTGCACGACGTTGTAGACGCCGGGCGGCACGCCCGCCTCGTGCATGACTTCCGCGAGCAGCGTCGCGGTCGACGGCGTCTCCTCGGAGGGCTTGGCCACGATGGTGTTCCCGCAGGCGAGCGCCGGCGCGAGCTTCCAGGTGAGAAGGAGGAGGGGCAGATTCCAGGGCGCGATCACGCCGACCACGCCGAGCGGCTTCCTCATCGCGTAGTTCACGGCGCCCTTGCCGTCGGGCGTGTCGAGCCAGTAGGACTCGGTGCCGTAGGTGCGCACGATGTCGGCGAACACGCGGAAGTTCGCCGCGCCGCGCGGGATGTCCAGGTGGCTGGCGAGCGACACGGGCTTCCCGGTGTCGGCGACTTCCGCCTGGAGAAAATCGTCGAAACGGCGCTCGATGCCTTCGGCGACCTTGCGCAGCAGATCGACGCGCGCCTGCAGCGCCATCCGGCCCCAGGGTCCCTTGAGCGCCGCCTTCGCGGCGCGCACCGCCGCGTCGACCATCGCGCGATCGGCCTCGTGCACCTGCGCGACGACGGTCCCGTCGACCGGATTGATCTTCGCGAATTGCCGGGCGCTCGCCTTGAACTCCCCGTTGATGTAGCACTTGCGCTCTGCGACCTTGATATTGGCGTTCATGGATGACTCCGCGGTTGAGCCGCCGGCCGTAGGCAGGCCCCGGAAAATAAGGGATACTTTACCAAAAGCAATGACACTCATCTCCAAGGAACGCGCGATCCTGTTCGCCGACGTGAGCGGCAGCACCGCGCTGTACGAGCTGCTCGGCGACAAGCCCGCGGCGAAGACCATCGAGGCCTGCCTCGGCGCGCTGCGCGAGATCGTGACCACGCGCGACGGCCAGGTGGTCAAGACGATAGGCGACGAGCTGATGGTGGCGTTCAACAAACCCGAAGCCGCCTGCGAAGCGGCCCGGGAGATGCAGCAGCGCATGGCCACGCTGCCGCCGACGGCCGGGGTGAAGCTCGCCATCCGCATCGGCTTCCACTTCGGCCTGGTGCTGGAGGAGAACGACGACTTCTGGGGGGACGGAGTCAACACGGCGGCGCGCCTCGCCGGGCTCGCCAAGGCGGGACAGATACTCACGAGCGGCGCGACCGCGAACGCGCTTCCCGCCGTCCAGCGCGCCAGCCTGCGCGACCTGGACGCGATCACGGTCAAGGGCAAGCAGGACGCGCTGCGCGTCTTCGAGCTGATGTGGGGCGACACGGAGGACGCGACCCAGGTCGCGGGGCTCTCCTCCAGCGCCAAGGTCGAAGCGAGGCTCGTCCTGGAAATCGGCGAGCGGACCATGGAATTCCCGCGGGAGAAAACGGTGCTCATACTCGGACGCGAGGACGTCTGCGACATCCTCATCCGCGAGAAGACGGCCTCGCGCCGGCACGCGCGCATCGAGCGCAGAGGCGTGCAATACGTTCTCGTCGACGAGTCGACCAACGGCACCTACGTGTCGATCGAGGGAGACCGCGAGGTGCTGCTGCGCCGGGACAGCGTCATGCTGCGCGGCCGGGGCAAGATCGCCCTGGGCACGTCGACCGACTCCGCGACGGAGCTGGTGCTGTTCGATTGCTCCTGAGAGGCTCCGGGAGTCGCGGCGCGAAGGCTGAGCCGCCGCATCCGGGTGCTAAAATCCGGTTTTCGTGAGAGGTGGACGTGGATCGAGCGGCATCGGCGGCGCGCGCCGCGGTCTCGGGAAAAGAGCACTGGACCCACAAGGCCGGCGCAGGCAGCGGGAAAGTCAGGCTCTTCCTGTGGCAGAAGCCTCGCGCCGCGGGCGCGCCCAGGCGCGGCACCGTGCTCTTCGTGCACGGCTCCTCGATGGCTTCGCAGCCGACTTTCGACCTCGATGTTCCGGGGCGCCCCGATTCCTCGGTGATGGACTGGTTCGGCGCGCGGGGCTTCGAAACCTGGTGCATGGACCACGAAGGGTACGGGCGCTCGGACAAGTCGCGTCCGATCAACTGCGACATCGCCAACGGCGCCGACGACCTCGCCGCCGGCAGCGAGTACATCCTGAGGACGACCGGGGCAGGAAAGCTGCTCGTGTACGGGATCTCCTCGGGCGCGCTCAGGGCCGCGCTCTTCGCCCAGGCGCATCCCGAGCGCGTCGCGCGGCTCGCGCTGGACGCTTTCGTCTGGACGGGCGAGGGCAGCCCCACGCTCGCCGAGCGCCGCAAGAAGCTGCCCGAGTTCTCCGCGAAGAACCGCAGGCCGATCGACCGCGCCTTCGTGCATAGCATTTTCGAGCGCGACCATCCCGGAACGGCCGACAAGGCCACCATCGAGGCATTCGCCGACGCCATCGTGGCGCTCGACGATTCGGTGCCGACGGGCACCTACGTGGACATGTGCTCGAGGCTCCCGATCGTCGATCCCCTGAAGATCACCGTGCCGACCCTCATCATGCGCGGCCAGTGGGACGGAATCGCCTCGATCGACGACCTGATCGAGTTCTTCAAGCGCCTCCCCAATCCCGACAAGCAGTTCGCGGTCATGGCCGGCATCTCCCACGCGAGCTTCCAGCAGAAGAACTACCGGCTCGTCTACCACATCCTGCACTCGTTCTTCTCGCAGCCCGAGCCGGTATACAGGGGATGAGCAAAAAGGGGACAAACATAATTTCCGGAGGAAAGATGAAACGCTTCGCACTCGCGCCGCGCCCGCTGTCGCGGGCCTGCGCGCTCGCAGGACTGGTCTTCGCGTCGGCCGCGCTCGCCCAGGGCTATCCCAGCCGGGCGGTGCATGTGGTGATACCGCTCTCGGCCGGCGGAACAACCGACGTTCCCGGACGCCTGATCGCGCAGAAGCTCTCCGAGACGCTCGGTCAGCAGTTCTACGTCGAGAACAAGGCCGGCGCGGGCGGCATGATCGGCTCGGACTACGTCGCCAAGTCGAAGCCGGACGGCTACACGCTGCTCCTCACCGCGACGCCGTTCGTGATCACGCCGCACGTGTACAAGAAGATGCCCTACCAGGCGCTCGCCGATTTCGCGCCGGTGGTGCGCATCGCTTCCGGGCCGTACGTGCTGGTCGTGCATCCCTCGCTCGGCGTGCACTCGGTGAAGGAGCTGATCGCGCTCGCCAGGAAGCAGCCCGGGAAGATCGATTTCGCCAGCTCGGGCAACGGCAGCGCGCAGCATCTCGTCACGGCGCTGTTCGCGTACATGGCCGGCATCCAGCTCAACCACGTCCCGTACAAGGGCAGCGGTCCGGCGCAGCAGGACCTGATCGCGGGAATCGTGAAGATGAGCTTCGTCGGCACGCCGATCGCGATCCCGCACATGAAGGCGGGCAGGCTGATCGCGCTGGGCGTGAGCACCTCGAAGCGCTCGCCGGAGATGCCCGACGTGCCGACCATCGCCGAGGCGGGCGTGCCGGGCTACGAGGCGCGGGTCTGGATCGGCATGCTCGCCCCGACCGGCACGCCGCACGAGATCGTCGCCAGGCTGAACGGCGAGATCGGCGAGCTGGTGCGCACCGAGGAGATGCGCAAGCTCCTCCTGCCGACCGGCATGGAGCCTGACCCCGACACCCCCGAGCAGTTCGGCGCCTTCCTCAAGGCCGACTACGACAAGTGGGGCAAGGTGGTCAAGGAATCCGGAGCTACGGTAAATTGAGGAAGAAGCTCTACGCAGCCTGCGCCCTCGTTCTGGTCGCCGGCCTCGCGTGCGCCGGTTGGATCTACAGGACGGCGGAGGACGGGCCGGATCTTTCCGGCGCGTACCAGATCATCGTCGTCGACGGCGTTCCGCAAACCATTGCGCCGGGCGAGTCCAAGGCCTACGTGCGCGACCTGCGGCGCTACGGGGGAAAGACGGCGGTGCTCTTCGACGAGATCGATCGCTGGTTCATGGGGCTGTGGCAAGGAAGATCGCTCGCGCTCACCGTCGCCTTTCTCGCCCTCGTCGTGTCGTGCGGCCTGTTCCTCGTCGCGGCTGGTCTGCCGGAGGATATAATCGGCGCATCCTCCGGCTCCGGCCCGATCCCGAAAGACCTTCCATGAATACCCGAGACGCAACCCTCGCAAAAGTCCGCGAGCTGAGCCATTTCGTCGGCGGCAAGCACGTCAGGGGAGAAAGCGGCCGCTGCGGCGACGTGTTCAACCCCACCACGGGCGCGCTCGCCGCCCGGGTTCCGCTCGCCTCCAGGCCCGAGGTCGAGCGCGCGATCGCCAGCACAAAGGAAGCCTTCGCCGGCTGGTCGGAGACCTCGCCGGTGACGCGGGCGCGGGTGATGTTCCGCTTCAAGGAGCTGGTCGAAAAGCACACGGACGAGCTCGCGCTCCTCGTCTCGAACGAGCACGGCAAGGTGCTCTCCGACGCCAGAGGCTCGGTGCAGCGCGGCCTCGAGGTGGTCGAGTTCGCCTGCGGCATTCCGCACCTCATGAAAGGCGAATACTCCGACAACATCACCTCCGGCATGGATCTGTACTCGATACGCCAGCCGCTCGGGGTGTGCGCGGGGATCACGCCCTTCAACTTCCCGGCGATGGTGCCCATGTGGATGTTCCCGATGGCGATCGCCTGCGGCAACACTTTCATCCTCAAGCCCTCGGAGAAGGATCCTTCCTGCCCCCTGCGCCTGGCCGAGCTGATGCTCGAGGCGGGCGCGCCTCCGGGCGTGCTCAACGTCGTGAACGGCGACAAGGGAGCGGTCGACGCGCTGCTCACCGACCCGCGCGTCGCCGCGGTGAGCTTCGTCGGGTCGACGGCCATCGCCAAGTACGTGTTCGCCACCGGCTCGGTGAACGGCAAGCGCGTGCAGGCGCTGGGCGGCGCGAAGAACCACATGGTGGTGATGCCCGACGCGGACATCGAGGTGGCGGCGGAAGCCCTGATGGGCGCGGCCTACGGCTCGGCCGGGGAGCGCTGCATGGCCGTGTCGGTGGCCGTGCCGGTGAGCGACCGAACCGCGAACGAGCTGATCGAGGCGATGGTGCCGAGGATCAGGAAGCTCAAGGTCGGACCTTCCACCGACAACGCCTCGGAGATGGGGCCGCTCGTCACGCGCGAGCACCGCGACCGCGTGGCCTCGTACGTCGAGGGCGCACCGGGCGAAGGTGCCACCGTCGTCGTCGACGGCCGCGAGAGCGCACCGTCGGGTGACGGGTTCTTCCTCGGTCCGTCGCT
>DASSJA010000088.1:0-4411 GCA_035691445.1 Burkholderiales bacterium
CCTGCCGCAGTAGAGCGAACGCGAGAGCAGGAGGCCCCGGTTTTCCGGGGCTTCGATGGGGATGCCGCCGGCGCCGATCAGGCCTTGGCGGCGACCCTCTTCTCCGCCGCGAGCGCCTGCCCGCCGCCGAAGCTGGCCCGCACCGGGACGGGCCCGCCCTTCGTCACCTTCACCGCGCAGTATTTGAACTCCGGGATCTTCCCGACCGGATCGAGCACCGGGTTGGTGAGCAGGTTCGCCGCCGCTTCGTAGTAGCAGAACGGGATGAACACGGCGCCGGCGGGCGTTCCCTCGTCCGCGCGCGCGTACAGCGCAATCTTTCCGCGTCGGGACTGCACCGTGACGATCTCCCCGGGCTTCGCCCCGAGCTGGACGAGATCGAGCGGGTGCAGCGACGCGACCGGCTCGGGCTCGATGTGATCGAGCACCGTGGCGCGGCGCGTGATCGCGCCGGTGTGCCAGTGCTCGAGCTGGCGGCCCGTGATGAGCACCATGGGGTAGTCGGCATCGGGCCGCTCCGCCGCCGAGATCAGGTCCGCGGGCACGAACTTGGCGCGCCCGGTCGCGGTCGGGAAATGCGTGACAAAGACGACCGGCTCGCCCGGATCGCCCTCCTTCTCGCAGGGATACGTGACCGACGAGTCGCGCTCCAGGCGCTCCCAGGTGATGCCCGCGATGGAATCCATGCACTTGCGCATTTCGTTGAACACCTCGCGCGGATGCGTGTAATTCCAGTCCAGACCCATGCGCCGCGCGAGCTCGTTGATGAGCCACAGGTCCTCTCTTGCCTCGCCGGGAGGCTCGATCGCCTTGCGGCCGAGCTGCACCATGCGGTCGGTGTTGGTGACGGTCCCCACCTTCTCCGGCCACGCGGTTGCGGGAAGCACGACGTCGGCGAGGTAGGCGGTCTCGGTGAGGAAGATGTCCTGCACCACGACATGATCGAGCGATGCGAGCGCTTCGCGCGCGTGATCGACGTCGGGGTCCGACATCGCCGGGTTCTCGCCCATGATGTACATGCCGCGGATCTCGCGCTTCTTCGCTGCGTTCATGATCTCGACCACGGTGAGCCCAGGCTTGGAATCCAGCTCCATACCCCATAACTTCTCGAAGCGCTTTTTCGCTTCCGGGTTGTCGACGCGCTGGTAGTCCGGGTACACCATCGGGATGAGGCCCGAGTCGGATGCGCCCTGCACGTTGTTCTGGCCGCGCAAGGGGTGCAGCCCCGTGCCGGGGCGGCCGATCTGCCCGGTCGAAAGGGCGAGCGCGATCAGGCAGCGCGCGTTGTCGGTGCCGTGCACGTGCTGCGAGATGCCCATGCCCCACATGATCATCGAACCCTTCGAGGTCGCGTACAGGCGTGCGACCTCGCGGATGGTCTGCGCGTCGATGCCGCAGATCGGCGCCATCAGTTCCGGCGAGAACTTCCTGACGTTTTCGGCGAGCGCCTCGTAGCCCGAGGTGCGGTCGCGGATGAAGGCCTCGTTCGCCAGGCCCTCCTCGACGATCACGTGCAGCATCGCGTTCAGCAACGCGACGTCGGTGTCTGCCTTGAACTGCAGGTTGTAGGTCGCGTGGCGCGCCAGCTCCCCCTTGCGCGGGTCGGCGACGATCAGCTTCACCCCGGCCTTCGCCGCGTTCTTCATCCAGGTCGCGGCGACCGGATGGTTAACCGTCGGGTTGCAGCCGATGAGGAACACGACTTCCGCTTTCATCACGTCGCGCACCTGGTTCGACACGGCGCCCGAGCTGATGCCTTCCATGAGGGCTGCGACGGACGAGGCATGGCACAGGCGCGTGCAGTGATCGACGTTGTTCGAGCCGAACCCGGTGCGCACGAGCTTCTGGAAGAGATAGGCCTCTTCGTTTGTGCCTTTCGCCGAGCCGAAGCCGGCGAGCGCGTTCTTGCCGCTCATTTTCGACTCTGCGTCGCGGATGCGCAGCAGGCCCTTGGCGGCGAAATCGAGCGCTTCTTCCCAGCTCGCCTCGCGGAACACTTCCGACCAGTCGTCGGGGTCGACGGTGAAGTCCTTGTGCTTCTTCACCCCGGGTTTGCGGATGAGGGGCCTGGTGAGGCGGTGCCGGTGCTGCACGTAGTCGAAGCCGTAGCGCCCCTTCACGCACAGGCGGCTCGAGTTGGCCGGCCCGCCGCGCCCCTGCACCCAGAGGATCTTGTTGCCCTTGACGTTGTAGGTGAGCAGGCACCCGACGCCGCAGTACGGGCACACCGAGTCCACCGTCTTGTCCGCCTGGATCTTGCCGACCTCGCGCGCGGGCATGAGAGCGCCCGTGGGGCAGGCCTGAACGCATTCGCCGCAGGCGACGCAGGTCGAATCGCCCATGGGGTCGTCGAGGTCGAACACGATCTTGGAGTGCTCCCCCCGGAACGCGTAGCCGATGACGTCGTTCACCTGCTCCTCGCGGCAGGCGCGCAGGCAGCGCGTGCACTGGATGCAGGCGTCGAGATTCACCGCGATCGCCGCGTGCGAGAGATCGGGCTGCGGCTGGTGCCGCGCCTGGAAGCGCGGCTTGCCGATCTTCAGCTCCTTGGCCCAGCGGTCGAGCTCGGAGTTGAGCGTGTAGGACTTCTCCGGGATGTCGGAGAGCAGCAGCTCGAGCACCATCTTCTGGCTCGCCACCGCGCGCGCGCTGTCGGAGGTGACTTCCATCCCGTCCTTGGGATAACGGCAGCACGAAGGCGCCAGCACGCGCTCGCCCTTGATCTCGACCATGCAGGCGCGGCAATTGCCGTCGGCGCGCAGGCCTTCCTTGTAGCAGAGGTGGGGAATCTCGATGCCATAGTGCTTCGCGGTCTGGATGATGGTCTCGTCCGACCTGCCGACCACGGCCCTGCCGTTCAGCTTGAACTCGACGGGCATCGTCGCCGCTTGCGCGGTGCTTATGCGGTCCATCGGCCACCTCCAGCCATTACGCTATCTCGTTCGGGAAGTATTTCATCACAGAAAGCACCGGATTGGGCGCCGCCTGCCCCAAGCCGCATATGGATGCGTCCATCATCGCCTGGGAAAGTTCCTTCAGGAGCGGCTGGTCCCACTTTTTTTTCTCGATCAGCTTGAGCGTCTTCGCGGTCCCGACGCGGCAGGGGGTGCACTGCCCGCAGGATTCCTCCGAAAAGAACTTGGTGAGGTTGCGCGCGGCTGCAGTCGCGCGGTCCTTGTCCGAGAGGATCACCACGGCCGCCGAGCCGATGAAGCAGCCGTACTGGTTGAGCGTGTCGAAATCGAGCGGGATGTCCGCCATCGACGCGGGCAGGATGCCGCCCGAAGCGCCGCCGGGCAGATAGCCGTAGAAGGCGTGCCCGTCCAGCATCCCGCCGCAGTACTCGGCGATCAGCTCGCGCGCGGTGATGCCGGCGGGGGCGAGATGCACGCCGGGCTTCTTCACGCGGCCGCTCACGGAGAAGGAGCGCAGGCCCTTGCGGCCGTTGCGACCCTGCGAAGCGAACCATTCGGCGCCCCGCTCGACGATCTCACGCACCCAGTGGAGCGTCTCCATGTTGTGCTCGAGCGTCGGTCGTTCGAACAGGCCTACCTGGGCGACATAGGGCGGGCGCAGGCGCGGCATGCCCCGCTTGCCTTCGATCGATTCGATCATCGCCGATTCCTCGCCGCAGATGTAAGCGCCTGCTCCGCGGCGCAGATGGATGGGCGGCAGCTTGCACGGCGGGTCGCTCTCGAGTGCGGCGATCTCCTTCTCCAGGATCGCGCGGCAGCCGTGGTATTCGTCGCGCAGGTAGACGTAGATCTCCGCTATGCCGACCGCCCATGCGGCGATGAGCGCGCCCTCGATGAAACGGTGCGGATCGCGCTCCAGGTACCAGCGGTCCTTGAACGTTCCCGGCTCGCCTTCGTCGATGTTGATCGCCATGAGCCTCGGCTCGGGCTCGGCCGCCACCGATTTCCATTTCCTGCCCGCCGGGAACCCCGCGCCGCCGAGCCCCCGCAGGCCCGAGTTCTCCATCACCGCGATGACGTCTTCGCGCTTCCTCGCGCCTTCGATGCAGGATTTCGCGAGCGCGTAGCCGCCCTTCGCACGGTATGCGGCGTAATCGATGCAGGCCGGACTGACCGGGTCCCGGCCCGGGGCCGGATGCTTCACCGCCTTGGACCTGACGAGCGCGACCACTTTCTCGGTGCTCGCGTGCGGAACCGGATTCTGTCCGACCACGGCCGCCGGCGCCGTCTCGCATCGGCCGATGCAGGGCGCATGAAGCACGCGCACGTCCTTTCCCAAGATGCCGGGGAGCTTCGCGAGCAAATCGTTCGCGCCGGCCATCTCGCAGGAGATCGAATCGCAGACGCGCACCGTGATCCGCGCGGGCGCGGACTCGCCCTCTTTTACCACGTCGAAGTGGTGGTAGAAGGTCGCGACCTCGTAGTCCTCGGTCATA
>DASSJA010000089.1:0-2357 GCA_035691445.1 Burkholderiales bacterium
GGTTTCCGCTCTTCCTCCGAGCGCGGCTCCCAGCCGCGCCAGCTCGGCGAGGCCGCGTGTAATCAACGCGGCGCGCGCGTTCTGGCCGAGGCCGAGGCCGTCGCTGATGCCGGCGGCGATCGCCATGACATTTTTTACCGCTCCGCTGATCTCGACGCCGACCACGTCGCTGCTGAAATACACCCGCAACGTGGGCTGGTGCAGCTCGCGCGCCATGCGCCGAGCGAACGCGGCGTCGTTCGCGGCCAGAGTGAGCGCCGTGGGAAGACCCCTCGCAACCTCGAGAGCGAAGCTGGGGCCGGACAAGGCCCCGCCGCTGTCGCGCTTTCCGAGCGCCTCGGCCGCCACCTGATGAGGCAGCTTTCCGCTCGCCTGCTCGAAGCCCTTGCACGCCCAGAGGACGGGTCCTTCGAACCCGGACGCACGGACGCGCTCCAGGACTTCGCGCAGCGCGGAAGTCGGGGTCGCGACGAGGACCGTGTCGCTCCCGGCGAGCGCGGGGCCGAGCTCGGCAGTGACCGCTACCGCGTCGGGGACGGGGACTTCCGGCAGGTAGCGGGAATTGCGACCGTGGGAGCCGATGGCGGAGACCAGAGCACTGTCGCGCGCCCAGAGCGTGATGCGATGCCGTCCGGCGAGCGCAACCGCCAGCGCACTGCCCCAGGCCCCGGCACCGAGAACGGCGATCTTCACGAGGGAGAGTCCGGACGGGAGAGACGAGCCGGTCCGGGAAATCCGTGCATCGCTGCGGGTTGCGGGCTCAGAGACCCCAGACCTGATTGACCCTGACGTAGCCGAGCTGGCCGTCGACGTGACGCACTTTGATCCATCCGCCCGCCTGCGGTTCGACGATATCGAGGGCCACTCCCTGCTGCGCCCGGAACACCAGCACGCCCTGCTCGCCCGGGGTCTGCCTCACGTCGGCGACCGCCGCCGTGACGACAACCGTGCGTTTCTCCGAGAGCGCCTTCTTCTCCACCCAGGTGAGATCGCCCGTCTGATCGCGCACCTTTGCCCAGGAGTCGATATTGATGACGATTTCGACCGGATAGTACCGGCTCGCGACGAAAAGTTTCTTGGCCCGCACCGAAGGTGCGTCGTACATCGGCGTGCCGTTCTCCGCGATCGAGCGATATTCGCCCGCCAACGCCGGCCACGCGAGCCCGAGCGCGACAAGGGCCGCGAAACAGCGCATCAGTGGGCCACCTCGACGCGCGGACTGCCCGAGCCTGCGGCGGCCTGTGCGGCGCGCTGCTGATGGAGCGTCTCGAAATTGACCGGCGCGAGAAGCACCGGGGGAAAGCCCGCCCGGCTCACGAGGTCGGAGACAGTCTCGCGCGCATAGGGAAATAGAATGTTGGGGCAAACCACCCCGAGCACCGTTGGAAGATCCGACTCGGGGACGTTGCGGATCTGGAACACTCCCGCCTGCGAGGCTTCCACCAGGAACAGCGTCTTGTCAGCGGATTTTGCGGTCAGCGTGATGACCAGGGTCACCTCGAAGAGCAAGTCATTCACGCGTTGCGACTGCTGCGCGATCTGAACCTCAAGCTGCGGCTGCTCCTGCTGCATGAACGCCTGCGGCCCGCTCGGCACCTCGAGTGACAGATCCTTCACGTAGATTTTCTCGATGCCGAAAGTCGGCTGCTGCGCATCGCTCATCGGGGCTCCGTTGGACATGGAAGGGACTGCGGCCGCTACGTCTGGAGCAGGGACTCCAGCTTTCCGGCCTGATCGAGAGCGGCGAGCTCCTCGAAGCCGCCGACGTGCATATCGCCGATGTAGATCTGCGGCACGGTGCGGCGTCCGGTGCGACTGGTCATTTCCGCGCGTCGGCCAGGATCCAGATCCACCCGAATCTTCTCGATTTCGGTGACGCCCTTCGAATTCAGCAACATCTCAGCGCGCACGCAGAAAGGGCAGACTGCCGTCGAGTACATTCGAACTTTCGTCACTTACTTCTCCATGGGCAGGCCGGCCTGCCTCCAGGCTCCGATTCCGCCGCTCAGCATGAATGCTTGCCCGAAGCCCTGCTTGCGAAGCGCCGCGGCGGCGCGGCCCGAGAGGTTGCCGTTCTCGCACACGACGATCACGGGCTTCGCCTTTTGCTTTTCAATCTCCGGCGCGCGTGTCGCGAGCTCCTTGAAGGCGATATTGCGGGCGTTCAGCATATGCCCTTTCTCGAATTCGGCGGCTTCGCGCACATCCAGGACGAGAGCATTCTGCTGGTTGATCAGCAAAGTCGCCTGGAGGGTGGAAACCGAGGCCCCTCCAACTCCGCGGCGCAGCGTGGGCCAGATCAGCATCCCGCCACTGGCGAACGCTACCGCAATGAGGAATATATTGTCGGCGACGAA
>DASSJA010000090.1:0-8241 GCA_035691445.1 Burkholderiales bacterium
GCCCGGGCTCGCGGTGTTTCTGGCCGGAGCCGCGCTGACCCAGGCGGGCCCCGTCCGGGGGCTGCCCCTGTTCGGTTACGTCGCGATCGCGCTCCTTCTGGTCGGCACGGTCATGCTGATGCCGCGCATCGCGGTGCTCGCTTTCCGCCTGGCGCCCGCGCTCGGGCCGATGTCCGCTCGAATCGGGCTCGCGCAGCTGCGCGCCGCCCCGGGGCAAGCCGGAGTGAGCCTTGCCGCCATCGTCGCGAGCGTGAGCCTGATGGTGTCGATGGCCGTCATGGTGGCGTCGTTTCGCCAATCGCTCGACGAGTGGCTGGAGCGCATCCTGCCCGCGGACCTCTATCTGAGAGCGGGCCCGGGCTCCGACACGGCCTTTCTTTCGAGCGCCGACCAGCAGGCGATCGCCGCGCTCCCCGGGGTACGCCGCGTCGAGTTCTTGCGCACGCAGCGCCTGGTCGTCGATCCGGGCAGGCCTGCGCTTACGCTGCTGGCGAGGGCGGTCGAAGCCCAGGGCACGGTGCCGCCGCTGCTCGGAGCTCCCTACGCGCTGAAAGCCGGCGATCCGCCCGCGGCGTGGGTGAGCGAAATCGCCGCCGACATCTACGGCTGGCGGCCGGGCTCGGTGATCGAGATCCCGCTCGGCGGGCGGCGTGTGCGCTTCACGGTCGCCGGCGTGTGGCGCGACTACGCGCGCCAGCAGGGAGCCGTGCTGATCGAGCGCTACGAATACCTGCGCTACACCGGCGATTCCTTCTCCGACGATGCGGCCCTGTGGCTCGCGCCGGGCGCGGATCCGGCGAGCGTGACGCGGGAAATCGAGGCGCGCGTCGCGGGCGGGGTCAACCTCGAAGCCCGGGGCCCCCGGGAGATCCGCGAGGTCTCCCTGGGAATCTTCGACCGCACTTTCGCGGTGACCTATGCGCTCGAGGCGGTCGCCGTGGTCATCGGGCTGTTCGGACTTTCCGCGAGCTTCGGCGCGCTGGTTCTCGCGCGCCGGCGCGAGTTCGGCGTGCTGCGCCACCTCGGCATGACACGGCGGCAGATCGGCGCGATGCTCGCGGGCGAAGGGCTGCTCGTGAGCGCCCTGGGCCTCGCCGTGGGTCTCGCGCTCGGCTGGCTGATCAGCCTCGTGCTGATCGACGTGATCAACCGTCAGTCGTTCCACTGGGGAATGGAGCTGCACCCGCCCTGGCGGCTTCTCGCCGAGCTCGTGGCGGCGATGCTGCTGCTCGCGACCCTTACCGCGATCGCGAGCGGGCGCCAGGCGACGAGCGGAGAGGTCGTGCGCGCAGTGAACGAGGACTGGTGAAGGGGGACGGGTGAGGGCGGTCCGCCTGCTCGCGTGCGCGATCCTGGGCCTGCTCCCTCTCGCCGCTCCGGCGGCGGACGACTACCCGCGCGCGCGCCCGGGCGTGACCCTGCAATTTCCGCGCGACTACGGCAGCCACCCGCAGTTCCGCAACGAGTGGTGGTACATCACCGGCTGGCTCAGGGAGGAAGGGGGGCGCGAGCTCGGCGTGCAGATCACTTTTTTCCGCAACCGGCCGCGCATCGCCGAGGACGTGGCGAGCCGGTTCGCGCCGCGGCAGCTGCTGTTCGCGCACGCGGCAATCGCCGATCCGGACGCGGGGCGCCTGCTGCACGACCAGCGCGCCGCGCGCGCGGGCTTCGGCCTCGCGGAAGCCCGGGAGGGCCGCACCGAGGTCGAGATCGAAGACTGGTCGCTGAAGCAGACCGACGGTGGCTACGCGGCCGAGGTGACGGCGCGAGATTTCCGCTACGAGCTTCGCTTCGGCTCGACGCAGAGCATGCTGCTCGAAGGCGAGCGCGGCTTCAGCCGCAAAGGCCCCGGCCTCGCGCAGGCGAGCTACTACTACAGCGAGCCGCACCTGGCGGTCACGGGCAGCGTTTTCATCGGGGGCGAGGAGCGCCGGGTCTCGGGCGAGGCCTGGCTCGATCACGAGTGGTCGAGCGAGCCTCTCATGCAGGACGCCGTGGGGTGGGACTGGGTCGGGATCAATCTCGCCGACGGCGGGGCGCTCATGGCTTTCCGGATCCGCGACAAGGACGGCGGCAGCCTCTGGGCGGGCGGCACGCTGCGCGGGCCGGACGGCCGCGCGCGCGCCCTGAGGCCGAAGGAAGTGCGCTTCGCTCCGGTCCGGCGCTGGCGCTCGCCCAGGACCGGGGCCGAGTATCCGGTTTCCGTGCGCCTGGAGGCGGGGCCCCTTGCTCTCGACATCGAGCCGCTCATGGACGACCAGGAACTGGACACGCGCGCGAGCACGGGAACGGTCTACTGGGAAGGCGCGGTCCGGGTGAAGCAGGCGGAAAAGCCCGTCGGGCGCGGCTACCTCGAGCTGACCGGATACTGGCGGCCCCTCAGGCTCTAGCGGGAATGTCCGAGACCTTTTTCGTCACCGTGCAGGGCCGCAGGCTCGAAGTCCAGCGGATCGCGGGCAGGGACCGGAGCGCGCCCACGCTCGTGTTCCTGCACGAAGGGCTGGGGTCGGTCGCGATGTGGCGCGATTTTCCGCAAGCCGCGGCGGCGGCGACCGGCTGCGGTGCGGTGGTCTACTCGCGCTACGGCTACGGCCAGTCCGAGGCGCTGCGCGAGCCGCGCGCGGTCGACTACATGCACGTCGAGGCGCTCGAAGCCCTGCCCGAGCTGCGCGAGCGCCTGGCGATCACGAACCCGGTCCTCGTCGGGCATTCGGACGGCGGCTCGATCGCGCTCATCCACGCGGCGACGCGCGACGACGTCAGGGGGCTGGTCGTCATGGCGCCGCACGTTTTCGTGGAGGACCTGAGCGTGAAGAGCATCGCCCAGGCAAGGCGTGCCTTCGAGGGCACCGACCTGCCGGGGAAGCTCGGCCGCTACCACGCGGACGCGGCCGGCGCTTTCCGGGGCTGGAACGACATCTGGCTGCATCCGGATTTCCGCGCCTGGAACATCGAGGAATACCTTCCGCGGATACACTGTCCGCTGCTCGCGATCCAGGGCTTCGACGACGAGTACGGGACGATGGCGCAGCTCGAGGCGATCGCAAGACAGACCGGAGGACCGATCGAGCTGCTGCGCCTCGCCGACTGCCGCCATTCCCCGCACCGCGACCAGCCGCGGGTCGTGATCGAGGCGATGGCGCGCTTCGTCGACCGGCTCGATTCTGGAGCGTAGCGATTTCAGGCACAATACCGCGCGACACAAGACCGCATCCCGAGGCTCATGACACCCGATCTCAAGCTCGACATCTTCCCTCATATTTTCCCCCCGGCGTTTTTCGAGAGGGTAAAGGCGATAGCGGAGGAGAGCCCGTCGCTCGCCGCCCAGATCAAGCGCTGGCTGCACATCCCCGTGCTGTGGGATCTGGACGCGCGCCTGAAGATGATGGAGCGCTTTCCGGGGTACAGGCAGATCCTGACGCTTTCGCTTCCGGCGATCGAATTCCTCGCGCCGCGCGACAGATCGCCCGAGCTCGCGCGCGTGGCGAACGACGGCATGGCCGAGATCGTCGCCAAGCACCCCGACCGCTTCCCGGCGTTCGTCGCCTCCCTCCCCATGAACAACGTGCCCGAGGCCCTGCGCGAGATGGACCGGGCGATCACCGAGCTCGGCGCGAAGGGGATACAGATCTTCACGAACGTGAACGGCAGGCCGCTCGACGACGAGGAGTTCCATCCGATCTTCGAGCGCATGGCGGGCAAGTACGACCTGCCGATCTGGGTGCATCCCACGCGCACCGCGAAATTCGCCGACTACGCGAGCGAGGCCAAGTCGAAGTACGAGATCTACTGGCTGTTCGGCTGGCCCTACGAGACGAGCGTCTTCATGGCGAGACTGGTGTTCTCGGGAATGCTGGAGAAGCTCCCCAATCTCAAGATCATCACGCACCACCTGGGAGCCATGGCGCCGTTCTTCGACGCGCGCATCGGCTACGGCATGGACCAGCTCGGCACGCGCACATCCGACGAGGACTACACGGCGATCCTCAGGCGCATGGGGAAGCGCCCGGTCGAGTTCTTCAAGATGTTCTACGCCGATACCTCGGTGAACGGCTCGCGGTCGGCGACGCGCTGCGGCTTGGACTTCTACGGCGCGGACCACGTGCTCTTCGGCACCGACTGCCCCTTCGATCCCGAGGGCGGGCCGCTCTTCATCCGGGAGATCATCAAGGCGATAGACGGGCTGAAGCTCAAGGAAGACGACCGGCGCAAGGTCTACTTCGGCAACGCGATCCGCATGCTGCGTCTTTCGCTGCCGGTTCCGCCGAAAGCGAAGGCGGCGCCCGCGCCGCGCCAGGCGGTGAAGAAGGCGAGGAAGCGCAAATGACCATCCCGCGCGACCGGGTCGCCTACTCGGCCATCGTCGACCGGCCGAGGCTCAGGCTTCCCGCCGGCAAGCGCATCGTCGTCTGGACCATCGTCAACCTCGAGGTCTGGGACATCGCGAAGCCCATGGCGCGGCAGGTGCTGCCTGCGCCGACCGGGGCGCCGCTCCTGCCCGACGTGCCGAACTGGAGCTGGCACGAGTACGGCATGCGCGTCGGGTTCTGGCGCTTCCACGCGCTCTACGCGCGTCTGAAGATCCGGCCGACGGTGGCGATCAACGCGCGCGTGTGCGTCGACTACCCGCGCGTCGCGAAAGCCTGCCTGGACGCGGGCTGGGAATTCATGGGCCACAGCTACGAGCAGGGCCCGATCCACAACGAAAAGGACCAGCCGGGGATGATCGCCCGCTCGCTCGATACGATCGAGAAGTTCACCGGCAAGCGCCCGGTGGGCTGGCTGGGGCCGGGGCTCACCGAAACCTACGACACGCCCGAGTACTTGACGAGCGCCGGCGTGAAGTACATCGGCGACTGGGTGTACGACGACGAGCCGACCGAAATCTCGACGGCGAACGGGCCGCTCGTGACGCTGCCGTACACGGTCGAGTGCAACGACATCCCGATGATGATCGTGCAGCACCACGAGGCCGCCTACTGGACGCAGAAGTGCATCGACTGCTTCGAGCGGCTTTACAAAGAGAGCGCCGAGCGGCCGAAGATCATGGCGATCGCCATCCACCCCTACATCAGCGGCCAGCCGTTCCGGATCAGGTACCTCGAGCAGGTCTACGAGCGTATCGGCAAGGCGAAAGGCGTGCTGCACTGGAACGGGGAGCAGATCCTCGAGTGGTACTCGAAAGCGAGGTAGCCCTGGATGAAGGCGCTCACGCGCGCGGACGATCAGGGCGCGCGGTCAAAATCCGCGCGAGCAGCATCGACACCGAGGCGACCGCGGCGTCGAGCGCGCAGTAGAACGCTCCGACCACCCCGGGCGGGTTGGTGGTGACGAGCGTCGTCGCCGGAACCTCGCTCGCCCAGTACCAGTTTCCCAGCCAGGTGCCGTAGAGCTCGAGCAGGAGCGACAGCACGAAGGTGCTGGCGTAGAGGCTGCGCTGGCGCGGCATCGCGAGCGCCGAGACGGCGAGGACCAGGAACAGCGCCACGCCCAGGGTGTCGACGCCCGCGACGGCCGCGGCGAGCGAGTACAGCGCCGCGCAGCCGAAGATCGCGTACACCACCGCCCGCGGCATGACGCGCGCGAGCGAAAGCCCGAGCAGCAGCATGAGCACATGCCCCGGCGGCACGAACATGGGGATGTTGCCCAGGCGGTACGTATACAGACCCCAGACGAGCGACAGGAAGCACTCGCCGGCGGTGGCGATCACCAGGCAGGCGATCAGTCCGACGCGCGCCTCCCCGGCGATCCCTCTGAGAACGTAGAAGAGCACTCCCCATACGGCGGCGCTGAGGGCGATCTGGCCGGCGAGGTCGGTGTGCACGTCGACGAGCAGTCCGGCGACCAGGGTCGCGACGATGACGACGGCGTCTCCCGGGCGGGCTCCGTAGGCGGGTCGGGCGGCGAGGGCGGTATCCATTCGAGTGACGCTCATGGTAAACGACCTGGCCGGCTTGTGACGCGGGATGCCCGCCCGCCGGCGAAGCTCAAACGCCGAGATGGCGCTGCAATACTTCGGGTTGCGCCCTGATCTCCTCCGCCGGGCCTTCGTGCGCGATATGTCCGTTGTTGATGATGTAGACCCGCTGCGCGAGCGCCAGCGTCGCCGCCAGATTCTGCTCCACCAGCACGATGGTCTGTCCGGCCGCCGCAAGGTCGCGGCAGACCCTCATCAGCTCGCGCACGATCAGGGGCGCGAGGCCCTCGAAAGGCTCGTCGAGCAGGACGATCTTCGGATCGCGAACGAGGGCGCGGGCGATCGCCAGCATCTGCTGCTCGCCGCCGGAGAGATCGGTGCCGCGGCTCGCGCGCCGGTGCTTGAGGCGAGGGAACATCTCGTAGATACGGTCGAGCGGCCATTTCTTCGGCGCCGTCATCCCGGCGAGCACCAGGTTTTCCTCCACGTCGAGGCTGCCGAAGATGCGGCGCTCCTCGTGCACGAGCTGCATGCCGGCCTGCGCGATCGCGTGGCTCTTCCGGCCGGCGATCTCGACCCCGTCGAGCTTCACCGAGCCCCCGCGCGGCGTCACCACGCCCATCAGGCTCTTCAGCGTCGTGCTCTTCCCGGCGCCGTTGCGGCCGAGCAGCGCCACGACCTCGTTCCTCTCCACGCGGAGCGACACGTCGAAGAGGATGTGCGAGTCCCCGTAGTAGCTGTTCAGCCCCTGCACTTCGAGCAGGCTCACCGTTCGCCCCTTTCGCTTCGGAGCGGACTCATGTCTCGAGCACCCCGTTCACGCCGCCCAGGTAGGCTTCCTGCACCTTGGCGTTGCCCTTGACTTCGTCCGGCGTACCCTCGACCAGCACGCGGCCCTCCTGCAGCACCGTGACGCGCTCCGCCAGCTCGAACAGCGAATCCATGTCGTGGTCGATGACGATCATGGTGCGGCCCTCGCTGATCGACTTCAGCAGCCGCACCGTTTCGACGCGCTCGCTCGGGCTCATCCCGGCGAGCGGCTCGTCGAGCAGCAGCAGGTTGGGCGAGGACGCGAGCGCGAGGCCTACCTCCAGACGCCGCTTCTCGCCGTAGGCGAGCTGCGATACCGGCGTGTCGGGGCGCTCGGCGAGGTTCACGAGTTCGAGCGTGTGCTCGACCTGCTCGGCCAGTCCGTGGATCTTCGACAGGCTTCCCAGCATGTCGAGCCTGAATTTGCCGCGCAGCTCGGCGAGCGCGGCGATGGTCAGGTTCTCGCGTACCGTGAGCCGGTTGAACAACTGGTTGACCTGGTAGCTCTTCGTGAGGCCGAGTTGGCATACGTCGGTGACGCTCATGCCGGTGATGTCGCGACCTTCGAAAAGGATACGGCCGGAAGTGGGCGGAACCTCGCAGGTCAGCATCTTGAAGAGCGTGGTCTTGCCGGCGCCGTTCGGACCGATGATGCCCCGCAGCTCGCCGGCGTTTACCGTGAAATCGATGCCGGCGTTGGCGACCACGCCGCCGTAGTGCTTGGTGAGGCCGGTAGCCTGAAGGATCGGTCCGGAGGACCCGCTCGCGGCGCGGCGCCGCGGCGGCATCGGCGCCGCGAAGGGATGCGTCCGCGCGCGCTGCGCGGCTCCTCCCGGGTCGGCGCTGGCCGCTCGCCTGCCTCTCGCGAGCCCGTAGAGATCCTTGATGCCGCCGATGATCCCCTGGCGCAGGAAGCACACGAGGAGCACGAACACCAGCCCGAGCACCAGCTTCCAGGTGGCGCCCAGACCCAGGGTGGCCTGAAGGAAGTCCTGGAGGAACAGCCACACCGCGGCGCCGACCAGCGGGCCGAACAGCGTGCCGCGCCCGCCGATCGCGGTCTGGATGACGAGCTGTCCGGAGGTGTCGAAGGTGAACGCCTCGGGCGGCATGAACGCCTGCAGCACGCCGAGCAGCCCGCCGGCGAGCCCGGCGTAGGTGGCGGCGACGACGAAGGCGGTCAGCTTGTAGCCGTGGATGCTGTGGCCGACCGCCGCCGCGCGCAGCGGGTTCTCGCGGATCGCGCGCAGGATCGCCCCGACCGGCGAGCGCACGATGCGCAGTGCGATCACGATGCCGACGAAATAGCAGAAGGCGAGGAACGGATACAGCGCCCAGCCGGTGGTGAAATCTATGGTGGTGAAGCCCAGATGGATGCTCGGGGTCGGGACGCCGGGCAGCCCGTTCTCGCCTCCGGTCCATTCCGACAGCGGGTTGAACTCGACGAAGTAGAACACCTCGGCGATCGCCACGGTGATCATCGCGAAGTAGATTCCGGTGCGCCGCAGTGCGAT